>NZ_RJNY01000064.1:0-536 GCF_003942795.1 Streptococcus mitis | reverse complement strand
TCCTTTCAATGATGATTCCTTTTGATTCCGTAAGATTTTCACTTCATTCAACTCCATTGATGATGATTGCATTTGAATCCATTCGATGATTCCATTCGAGTCCATTCNATGATTCNNTTCGANTNCATTCGNTAATTCCATTCGATTGCATTNGANAATTCCATTCGATTCCATTTGAGGATAATTCNATTTGAGTCCATTCGATGATTGTTCCANTCGATTCTATTCNGTGATTCCATTATGATAATGATTCCANTCGAGACCATTCGATGATTCCATTCAATTCCATTNAATNATGATNCCNTTCGAGTCCATTCAATGATTCCATTCNAGTCCANTCGATGATTCCATCTGATTCCATTCAATGAATCCATTCGATTCCATTCNATGANGATTCCATTCATTTCCATCNGATGATGATTCCATTCGATTCCNTTCAATGATACCATTCGATTCCATTNGATGATGATTTCAATCAATTTTATTCGATNATTCCATTCGAATCCATTNGATGATGAGTCCATCCATTTCAATTT
>NZ_RJNY01000063.1:0-586 GCF_003942795.1 Streptococcus mitis | reverse complement strand
ACTATTATGCGGTATTAGCTATCGTTTCCAATAGTTATCCCCCGCTACCAGGCAGGTTACCTACGCGTTACTCACCCGTTCGCAACTCATCCAGAAGAGCAAGCTCCTCCTTCAGCGTTCTACTTGCATGTATTAGGCACGCCGCCAGCGTTCGTCCTGAGCCAGGATCAAACTCTCATTAAAAGTTTGAGTTCTCACTCATTTCTGTCACTGACAGATTTATTGTTTTTTCATTGTTCAGTACTATAACCTTAGTTATAGTGCCCTGCACATTGGTTCGTCTTGTTCAGTTTTCAAAGGTCTTTGTCACTCAATCTCTCTCAAGCGACAACTATATTAGTATATCACAGCTGCTAACCTATGTCAACACTTTTTTGAAACTTTTTTCAAGTTTTTTTAACCGCAATACACCATAGTCCGTACGGGATTCGAACCCGTGTTACCGCCGTGAAAAGGCGGTGTCTTAACCCCTTGACCAACGGACCTTGAGCTTTTCAACTCTTTCTATTATACCTACTTTTTTACCTTTGTCAAGAACTTTTTTTCCTCCAAGAACTTTTTTTCCTCTTTACCGAAATTCTGAAAA
>NZ_RJNY01000062.1:0-602 GCF_003942795.1 Streptococcus mitis | reverse complement strand
CATTGAAATAACTTTATTATAGTTCTTTGATAAATCTGTTTTCTTTTCTTCTTCAATGTTATTTAATATATCATTAACAGTCAGTTCAATAAGTGTTCTATAAGAAATAACAGGAATAATACTGTAATAGGTCTTAAATAACTCATTAATTTCATTTATTAAAACTTTAATATCTGGAGAAAAATTTGGAGTTCCGGTAATTGGCAATCTAATCAAGGACTGTTGTAATTGTTCAGGTTTTATCTCATACTCCTCAGATGATTTTATCCTAAAAGTAAAATCACCTTCATACTTGAGATTAGTAACTTTATCCTTTGCACTTACTGTTATGGTTTGCTCTCCAGTTCTTCCAAATCTAATTTTTCCTTTTCTATTATCGTATCTGATTGTATTATTCCCATTTGTTTTTATATCGGGCTCTATTCTCTCCCATGCAGTTCCAAAACACTTGAGATTAGTAACTTTATCCTTTGCACTTACTGTTATGGTTTGCTCTCCAGTTCTTCCAAATCTAATTTTTCCTTTTCTATTATCGTATCTGATTGTATTATTCCCATTTGTTTTTATATCGGGCTCTATTCTCTCCCATGCAGTTCCAAAAC
>NZ_RJNY01000061.1:0-630 GCF_003942795.1 Streptococcus mitis | reverse complement strand
TTTCCTTTCTTTTTTCTACTCAATCTAAACGGTAGAGATAAACTTTGAAAGTACGACTGAACTTCTTTTTTTAGCGATTGATTTCTTACATGACCATTTATTGCATAGAAAAAATTATGAACTTCCTTTGAATCATACTTCGAAAGTTCTCTAATGATTTCTAATCTTTCATGTAAATCATGTGTTTTAAAAAATCTTTTGCGATAATGTTCCAGATAAGAGGGATTTATTTCTTGGATATAATCTAATGATTTTTTTCTTTTTATAGTTTGCAGCTTTAATTTTGCTAAAGATTTTTTTCGAATTTCATCTGCCTGAGTTTTTCTTTCTTCAATACTCAAAATATTTTTTCTTACTTGTCTTCTTATATATTTAGATGTTTCAAGAATAAAATCATTAGTTTCTAAAGACATCCTTTTACTCTGAATTTTAACTAAATTTGTTTTAATAATACGTTTTGCTAAAGATTTTTTTCGAATTTCATCTGCCTGAGTTTTTCTTTCTTCAATACTCAAAATATTTTTTCTTACTTGTCTTCTTATATATTTAGATGTTTCAAGAATAAAATCATTAGTTTCTAAAGACATCCTTTTACTCTGAATTTTAACTAAATTTGTTTTAATAATACGT
>NZ_RJNY01000060.1:0-658 GCF_003942795.1 Streptococcus mitis | reverse complement strand
CTCCAGTATATCCAGTCGGTCGATATGTTTCCCCACACTGCACGGACAGAAGCAGTGGTTAAATTAGTGAAGAAAAGAAAAAATTAACTTCACTGAAAAAAGTCCTTGACAAAGGTAAAAAAGTAGGTATAATAGAAAGAGTTGAAAAGCTCAAGGTCCGTTGGTCAAGGGGTTAAGACACCGCCTTTTCACGGCGGTAACACGGGTTCGAATCCCGTACGGACTATGGTGTATTGTGGCTAAAAAAACTTGAAAAAGTTTCAAAAAAGTGTTGACAGAGGTTAGCAGCTGTGATATACTAATATAGTTGTCGCTCACGAGAGGAGTGAGAGACAAAGACCTTTGAAAACTGAACAAGACGAACCAATGTGCAGGGCACTATAACTGAAGTTATAGTACTGAACAATGAAAAAAACAATAAATCTGTCAGTGACAGAAATGAGTGAGAACTCAAACTTTTAATGAGAGTTTGATCCTGGCTCAGGACGAACGCTGGCGGCGTGCCTAATACATGCAAGTAGAACGCTGAAGGAGGAGCTTGCTCTTCTGGATGAGTTGCGAACGGGTGAGTAACGCGTAGGTAACCTGCCTGGTAGCGGGGGATAACTATTGGAAACGATAGCTAATACCGCATAATAGTAGATGTTGCATGACATTT
>NZ_RJNY01000059.1:0-673 GCF_003942795.1 Streptococcus mitis | reverse complement strand
GAACTGGCAGACGCACAGGACTTAAAATCCTGCGATTGGTAACGATCGTACCGGTTCGATTCCGGTCCTCGGCATATAATGATGAGCACCCTTAGCTCAACTGGATAGAGTACCTGACTACGAATCAGGCGGTTAGAGGTTCGACTCCTCTAGGGTGCATTTTTTTATTTAACGCGGGAAGTAGCTCAGCTTGGTAGAGTACTTGGTTTGGGACCAAGGTGTCGCAGGTTCGAATCCTGTCTTCCCGATTCATGGCGGTGTAGCTCAGCTGGCTAGAGCGTCCGGTTCATACCCGGGAGGTCGGGGGTTCGATCCCCTTCGCCGCTATAATGATCTTGTTGGACCTTTAGCTCAGCTGGTTAGAGCTCTCGGCTCATAACCGAGTGGTCGTAGGTTCAAGTCCTACAAGGTCCATTGTAAATAATGGAGGATTACCCAAGTCCGGCTGAAGGGAACGGTCTTGAAAACCGTCAGGCGTGTAAAAGCGTGCGTGGGTTCGAATCCCACATCCTCCTTTTTATATTAACGCGGGATGGAGCAGCTCGGTAGCTCGTCGGGCTCATAACCCGAAGGTCGTAGGTTCAAATCCTGCTCCCGCAATTTGGCTCGGTAGCTCAGTTGGTAGAGCAATGGATTGAAGCTCCATGTGTCGGCGGTTCGATTCCGTCTCGCG
>NZ_RJNY01000058.1:0-770 GCF_003942795.1 Streptococcus mitis | reverse complement strand
CAGTAGTTAAGCCCTAGAACGCCGGAAGTAGTTGGGGGTTGCCCCCTGTGAGATATGGAAGTCGCTTAGCTCGAGGGAGTTTAGCTTAGTTGTAATTGAGAGGAAATCGAAATTACAATCGGCGGATGAGAGAAACGAAGTTTCTTACCGTTGGCTGAGCTAGACTCCACCCTTTGGGAGTTTAGCTCAGCTGGGAGAGCATCTGCCTTACAAGCAGAGGGTCAGCGGTTCGATCCCGTTAACTCCCATTTTAGCGGGTGTAGTTTAGTGGTAAAACTACAGCCTTCCAAGCTGTTGTCGCGAGTTCGATTCTCGTCACCCGCTTTGAACTTTGTTCAATTACCAAGTTTTTTAAACTTGGGCGCGTAGCTCAGGTGGTTAGAGCGCACGCCTGATAAGCGTGAGGTCGGTGGTTCGAGTCCACTCGTGCCCATTTATAAATATGGTCCGTTGGTCAAGGGGTTAAGACACCGCCTTTTCACGGCGGTAACACGGGTTCGAATCCCGTACGGACTATTTATTGGAGGATTACCCAAGTCCGGCTGAAGGGAACGGTCTTGAAAACCGTCAGGCGTGTAAAAGCGTGCGTGGGTTCGAATCCCACATCCTCCTTTTTATATTAACGCGGGATGGAGCAGCTCGGTAGCTCGTCGGGCTCATAACCCGAAGGTCGTAGGTTCAAATCCTGCTCCCGCAATTTGGCTCGGTAGCTCAGTTGGTAGAGCAATGGATTGAAGCTCCATGTGTCGGCGGTTCGATTCCGTCTCGCG
>NZ_RJNY01000057.1:0-819 GCF_003942795.1 Streptococcus mitis | reverse complement strand
CTATCTAAATCGTAATCAATATTACATAATAAATCTATTTTATTTACATCTATGTTAGGCTGAATTGGATTTCTTAAAATTATCCTTATAGAAATTATTGTGGAATCTGTCTCTTTCTTAATCAACCATTCACCTTCTTGTGTTTCATTAAATTCATTAACTTTATCACCATTAAAGCGAATTTCTGTTGATTCTGCGATTAGATCTTGTAAATTAATAGTCTCATTGTTTAATTCATCTTTACCAATCCATACTTCAACTGTTCCTAAATCGTTTGTTTCTTTAGCTTTTGGAATGATATCTAGCAAAACTTCCCTATCAAATAGAGTACATTTTAATTGATTTTCTTTTTTCTCAAAAATTAGAGAACCTTTTAATTTAAAGTCCTCCTTAATATATTTTTGAATATTTTTTAAAACTGAAGTATCCTCTTCAGGAATTTGAGTCTGTTTGAATGCATCAATCTTTTTAATCTCACTCCTTAATGAATTCCCCGTTCTTTGAATCTCTTCGTTTAGATTTTCAATAAAATCCGTAATTTCATCTGTAAGTCTATTCTGTGAAAATTGTGTCCGGTCTGAGTTAAATTGCATTAATGGACTGCTAGATTTAATAGATATATATCCGACCAATTGTCTTAAAACTAGCGAATTACGTTTTCTAGCCATAATTTCCGTATCAAATAAATGATAGTTATTAAATAAATTATTATTAATAAATACTAACGGCGTAATATCATTAGTCGTTTGAGGTTTGTAAAATACTGAATTTATTTTATCTTTTCCGCTACGTCCTTGGCCAAAATCAAAAGCCATTAAA
>NZ_RJNY01000056.1:0-834 GCF_003942795.1 Streptococcus mitis | reverse complement strand
GGTTTTGATGGTTTGGCGGTAGCTCCTATAGTCAACGGTAAACCGGATTATAAAAGTATAGCTGTGATTGCTGCAGGAACGGATCCAGAGAATCCTACTAAGATTGATGTTTCCACTGCCATTATTGAAAGAGATACATCCTTATCTCCTCAATATTTGGTAGCAGACCGATTTGTAAAAGAAATTATGGATGACCCTAGATATGAAGTTAGTCAACTTTCTGGTTATTCACAAGGGTCTTATATGCTAAAGGTAGGAGCTAAATATCATATTCCAACTACAACTTTTAACGCTTGGTTCACTTATCTATCACTTTCTAACGAAGAAAAAGCATTTATTGATAAAAATCCAGCCATGTTTATTGATTACCGTAGAAAACATGATGATGTAGTACGTTGGAACGATTTCAATCACCCTGAATGGTTTAATAAGTCCTTCTTAAAAATGCCTGATACAATATACTGGCTTGATGGATCTAGCCATAAAATTGAGGACTGGGAGTTTGATCCTGTAACAGGTCAAGTTGTTGATGGTAAAGGTGGGAAGCCCTTGGTTAGTGGCGTTTATCGAGCGTATGCTAACAGTCTCCGAGGAATGGCTCATTACAAGGACTTGAAGTCAAAATGGTCATCAGGTGGCATTAGTAGCTCTGAGGAAATATACTTAGATGCAGCTCAAGGTTCTATCCTATCATCATCTATGGCTACAGCAGCAAGAACGGGATCTGATGAAGTCAGCGCCTTAGCCAAAAAAGCCAATCAGGAATTACAAGAAATTTGGTCAAAAATCGACTTTACGAGCTACACAGCATTAGCTCCCTATGAGGTTGAGGCC
>NZ_RJNY01000055.1:0-858 GCF_003942795.1 Streptococcus mitis | reverse complement strand
CACACTCTAGATAGGGAATTTTAGATTCTTTTTGGAAGTCATATTTAGCCATTTGTCCTTGACAGTCGAGACACTTAGGAGCAGGATAATCTAGCTTAGCGATGATTTCTTTATGTGTTCCAGCATCCAGATAATCCAAGATTATGATGTTCTTGTCTTTAATTCCGAGTAAGTTTGTGATAAAATTTAATTGTTCCATAAGATTCTTTCTAATGANGGTTTGGTCACTTTTCATTATAGGTCTTATGGGACTTTTTTTCTACAGCAAAATAGGCTCCATAAGACCTATGGTGGTTTTACCCACTACAGAAATTATAGAGCCTTTATAATATTGAATTGAGTGTCAAAAATTGTTCGTTTTTGTTCTAAATCTACATTCACTTTTTTCGAATCTTCTACAAATTTTAGAAAAAACAATCAAAAATATGATTTTTTGTGTTTAGGGTATTGAAATTTCCTATATTATTTTATAAAATAAGGGTAAAAGGCTATGAAAAAGTAATACGCTTACAAATAAATGGAAGCGGTTACTAAAGGAGGATTTTATGGAAAAAGGCCATTGGAATCGTAAAAGAGTCTACAGCATTCGTAAGTTTGCCGTAGGCGCTTGCTCTGTCATGATTGGAACCTGTGCGGTTCTATTTGGAGGAAGTGTCATTGGAGAGTCACCAGTTTTCGCGGATGAAACTCCTATCACCCACACTGTGGAACAAGCAAAAGAGGAAAGTCCGGCAGTGGAGGAAAAAGAAGATCAAACTGCAGCAGAGCACAAGGATGTTGCAAGTGTCGACCAAAGTCAAGCTGCACCAATTGAAGCAAGCAAACCAGAGGTGAAAGAAGCCCAGAGGTGAAAGAAGC
>NZ_RJNY01000054.1:0-858 GCF_003942795.1 Streptococcus mitis | reverse complement strand
TGTATAAAGAGACAGATTTCTTGTAATAGATGCTTCTAATTCAAATCCAATACTCTCAAAAAATTCTTGAGTAACTTTAGATAATGGAACCGTTTTATTATCAACTCGTCGATTGCCTAAAGTTAAAACAATTCTCTTGTCCTTTTTTATAATTCGTCCCATTTGTCCCATTACAGCCAAATAGTCCGTTATAAAATCCACAACTTTCTTTCTCTTATCAGTAGCTATGCTTTCAACATACATATTTAAACAATCTGATTGATAGTTTTGTTTAATTCTTCTAATTCTCCCCCCTAAACTATTCGAGTCAATACTTGAATAATTATCTATTAATTTCTCGTCAAAACTTTCCATATCTTTTCTGTCTATCCAGTAAATTGGTAACATAGAATACTGTCCATATGTTACAGTAGTTGAATTATCTCCATAAGGAGGAGAAGTTACAATCAAATCGACAGAATCGCTCTTCATTCCAAATAAAATATCTTCCGATTTTCCTATTTTTAAATCAATTTTTTTACTTCTGTTATAATCAGGTAAATATTGAGAGTATTCGTTAATGCTCTTTATAAAATCTTCAACGATGTGGTTTTCCATCTTTTCAATAGCGCTTTGCTCTTTTATATGCAATTTAAATGTTGAACTTCTTGTATTACTGTATTTTTTTAAAATATTAATTAAACACACCCAATAATACTGTCTTACGTATCTGTATTTTTCTCTCTGAATAGCACTACGAATTTTACTAAACGTTATTATAAAATCTTTTCGATACCATTTTTCTATATTATAAAAATAGTGTTTGTCAAATTCAAAACTATCGCTTTTTAAAAATTGCTCAATTCTATTGTTTGCTAC
>NZ_RJNY01000053.1:0-921 GCF_003942795.1 Streptococcus mitis | reverse complement strand
GGGTAGAATGAATTCTGCAATGGGGAGTTACAATCCAAATAGAGTTGCATATCAGCTAGAGGAGTTATCTCAGATTGAATACCTGTTAAATAAATGGAATATTTTTGATAAGTCATTTATCAATATATTAAAATCAAGAATTTTAATGAGCAACATACAGAATATAGTGCTACAAAAGATACCCATAAACACTCAGAAAAAAATTATTGGCGAGATATGTAGTATTAACGATATAAATACTCTAATAAATAGCTCTTCTTCTAAATTACAAATTCTTATGCGTATCTTGTTAAAAAATAAACTATATACGATAGTAATTTTTTTGAAGAGAATACAGAGTTTTGCCAATAAGAAAAAATAATAGAAATGTTTGTTAGAGTATTCGATTTATTAAAAACATGGAAAGGTTTGGAAAGTATAAGTGAATGGTACTCGCTTTATATCGGAGAAGATTTATCTATTAACTTTATTTATGTGGGTTATAGTTTCTTCATTAATTACTACTACATATTTTGTTAGGTTAGATGGAGCATTATTGATTTATCGGTTATCTCTATACTCTACTATTGCTGTAGTTTTTATAAAAGAATTATTTAATCTTTCAAATACGATGAATTATTTTAGGTATCATTTAAAACAAATGGTTCTATTTATATTATTCATATTATCTATGCTAATCGTATCTAAAAACAGGGATGGTTTGCTAGATATTACAGTTCTTTTACTAGTTGCTTCAGCTAGAGATATTGATTTTAAGAAGTTATTAAAAACTTTCTCATATGCATCTTTTTCAGTGTTAGTGATAACGATTTTTTCTAGTAAATTTAGTATTATTTCTAATATGTATATGAATGCTAATGGTGGATATCGCTATAGTTTAGGTTTTAATTATGTATCTTTTGCTTTTCAGAGGACTTTTTT
>NZ_RJNY01000052.1:0-1553 GCF_003942795.1 Streptococcus mitis | reverse complement strand
GCTCCATTGTTAGAATAGGCCTTTAGTTTGCTATCCCAAAACGTATCAAAATCATCAACTTTCCCGTAAGCTTCTTTATATTCACTTTTAGCCGACTTGTATTTTTGGGGAGTGTCTGTTTTCATTTTAGTTGAAAAATTTCCTCCACCAGCTAGTGTATGTTGCAATCTAAGGTTATAGTACAATTCTTTGGCCTTTTCTTCTTTCAACCCCAGTTCTTGATAAATTTCAAGAATTGGTTTCAATGTTCTCAATTTTTGACCTGTCTGCGGATCACTCACAAATTCATTATAAAAATAATGCCCCAATCCACCTGCTGTTTCATTCCACTTAAATTCGTTATAATTTGCCGCACCAACGACTCGCAAAAAGATATAGTCACGGAACTCTTGACTAGAGGTTGGAAACTTCTTGTCTATCCCTTGCTTGATGGTCAAGAGCTGTTGGGCTGTCTCTGCATCAAAGCCGTATTCTGCCATCATGGTTTGGACAAAGGCCTTCTCTTGACGACTAAGTTTTATGTCCTTTGTGTCAGAATAGGCAGATAGGTAGTTGGCCCAAGTCAGGTCAGATGGGACTTTAAAGACGCCTGTCTTTGCATCCCAACTCGTTTCAATCTGGGCCAGTCCACGACTCAACTGCACATCGATACTGTCTAGTTCATCGAACAGTCCTCCTGAATAGCTATCATAGGCCCGCAGGTCTCTCAAGATCGTTTCATAGACNCGTTTATTCGCGTGGTGTCCTCGCATGAGTTCCACATTACTGCGTCTCAATCTCCCCTTTTCTTCACTATCCATGGTCAAGCTNGAAAGNGATTGGTTGANTTCATCNAGATAGGCAATCATTTGCTCTTCCTGNCGGATNTTATCAAGCAGATCATCCTCGCGCCAACTCTTGCTGTCGACCATACTTTGGTAGTCTTCTGGTAATTTCTTGATAGCTTGAGAGAAGGTTTCTGCATAGAGTTGTCCTCCTTTGCTCAAGGGCAGTAGGACACTTGCAAAAAAACTTCTAGCCGAATCATAAGCATCTCCCTTTAGACTCTCTGTGTCCTCTGAAAACTTTTGAATAGCTGATTGCAAGTCTTGATAAGCTTCCACCTGAGAGTGGCACATGGTCGCTACACTCGAACTTTGTAGTTGTGATTGTTCCAAGTACATATCAATGCCCATGACGTGTCTCCTCCTCTCTTTCTAGTTCCTTGCGTCTTTCATAGTAAACCGCATCCAAGTCTCCCTCTAAACGGAACTTTTCTTTTTTCAAATCATCCATGTGGTAGGTGAGGTCCTCAAGGATTTGGTTTTTAAGTTGGTTTCTTTGCAGGAGCGTTTCTTCCAACTGTCCTGCGTATCGGCTCTGATAGGCCGCCTCCCACAAATCACTTTGATAACGGTGGCTAGCTCTATCATATCCTTCAAAGGTTTCTATCAGTTCTTTGGTGCGATATTTCTCTTTTCCATTGTCTTCTAGCTGGTACAAGAGTTCTCGCTCTCTTTTCTTCAACTCATCCAACTTGCTCATGCATGACTCCTAAAACCATTGGCAGCAGC
>NZ_RJNY01000051.1:0-1596 GCF_003942795.1 Streptococcus mitis | reverse complement strand
GGGTAGCTTTTCTCTATTTATTTGAATAACACTACCTAATGGCAGAATTTCTGTATAAATTTTATCAATTAATCCAAGTAAACGCACAAACTCAGATCTTGAAAAAAGTTGAGTTTCCCCAAGACGAGTGATGATAACCTCTCCCTTATTAAATCGAAAATCAATACTTGCTCCAATTGTTGGATTGTACTCATAACTCATATCACTCTGAGACAAATTTAAAATCAATGTTCTAAATAAATCATGACAGGCTCCACACCTTCTCTCACTCGAACAACACTTCCAATCGGTAAAGCAGTACGTTCTGACATCAGTTTTCTCCTTCTAAATATTTCTGAGCTTCCTGAACATAGAAAAGTTCTGGATTTTCATGGGCGATGCTTTCAAACAAACTACGAGCACGAGCTTCATCTCCTTTTAACTGAGCGTTGAGTGCTCCATAATAAGAGAACATGATGCGAGCTAGCTTATTTTCGGGTTCGGCAGTGTCGAAGTAGTCGTTTGATATTTTATTTAAAACAAGATCCTCTATAGCTTTTACTATGTTTATTGCATTCGTCTGCCTAGTAACCTGAGAATTTGTTCGAGCTTTTAATGTAGCTAACATATCAATTTGGTTCGAAATTTCTTCTGTTTTATCAGCATGGATTAAAGAAAGAATCTTAAAGTAAGCTGTGGACAATTGGATCTCAAATTTCTTATTAAAATTTTTATCCTCAAAATTTATTCGTTCCAAATTATCAAGTGTTTCTTCAAACTTTCCTTGGTAATATGACGCTTGGGCAATAGCTAGTAAACAATTTGCATTATTAAACAGTTGTTGAGACTTGACTGAGTGTTCAGCCACATAACGATAATAACTTATGTGCTTGTCGAAATTAATATCCGTCAAAAAGATATTATCTACAGCTAATTTAACCAGTTTATTATTTAATGAAAGCAGTGTCTCAAACCCAAAACATACTACCGTATAAGTAATGAATTTCATAAAATTCATTTCCCCACCTTTAAATAATTCAACAACCATGCCTATAAATGCTAGACAAACTATAGGAAATAAGCAAATGTATACTATTTTTGTCAAATTATATAATTTTGGAATTTCAAATCCAGATATTTTCAACGAATAGTTATTTAATATTTCTTTCATCATTATCCTCCATTGTAGAACTTAAATATAAAAAGGCGCTCGCTATTACTGGAGCCGCTATCGAGGCTCCAAATCCAAATGTAGATGCACTAACTGTAACACCATAAATTAAAGCACCCATAACAAAAACTGTAGCAACTACTACTTTCCCCGCTTTTAATATCTGTTCTCCATGATCCACACTTCTCACCCCTGTTTCAGTGGTCGTTTTAACTGTTGCGTAGTCTTGTTTGACCTGATTATGTTCCTTCACATAAGTCACGCGATAGCCATCCTCTGACTTAGTTCCAACCTCAACCGAGCGATTCTTATAGCCAAAGCCAATGGAAAGGTTGGGCGCAAGTCTCCCGTAGCCTGAACTAATTTTGTCTGCTAGACTGAACTCACCCGTTATAGAATAGTCCTTTAGTCCTATTTATAGAATAGTCCTTTAGTCCTATCTTCGT
>NZ_RJNY01000050.1:0-1761 GCF_003942795.1 Streptococcus mitis | reverse complement strand
CAAATCGGTCTGCTACCAAATATTGAGGAGATAAGGATGTATCTCTTTCAATAATGGCAGTGGAAACATCAATCTTAGTAGGATTCTCTGGATCCGTTCCTGCAGCAATCACAGCTATACTTTTATAATCCGGTTTACCGTTGACTATAGGAGCTACCGCCAAACCATCAAAACCTGTTCCTTTGTGAGACTTAGTTGCAACGACGCGGAATTCTTGACCATCGGAGGTGGTAATCATATTTTTTTCATTTTCCAATAGATTATTGTCTTCTTTGTTGACAATAGTATATGTTTGATTTTCATCACGATTTGCATATTCATCATTGACACTGTATACATTCTTTCCGTGATTCAATTCATTAAGTTGTTTATCAGTATAATTAAATACCATTACTGTTCTCCTGTTTCACCATTTGAATAAATCACTTTTACATTGGTTTCTGTAATTCCATGATGGCTTGTTAAATATTGATTATCATCTTTTCGAGAACTATTTTGAAAATCTCTACTTCTTATTTCGTTATTTTGTTTATTAAATGCGATTATATAACTTAGTTGCTTGTTGTCGGAGAAAATTATTTTAACTTTTGCTCCCCAAGCATCTGACGGAATTGATGCATATGAAGGGTCGGTTATATGCACTTCCTCAATCCCTTGGTAAGTATTTTTTAAAACATTAACAAGACTCACTTCATACTCTCTATTTCGACGCTCTTCTTGGGATTTCCCTAACATGCTAAACATAAATATACCTCCTACTGTAATAATTGAGATTGATAAAATGATTATTATCCATTTATTACTTTTTTTAATGCTAGAATTATTCATTTGGGCTTTTCTCCTTTTTCTTATTATACTATAAGATTAGAATATATTACACTATAATAAGAAAAAGGTGTTTTACATCTGTCAATCTTAGTAGGGCTCTCTGGATCCGTTCCTGCAGCAATCACAGCTACATTTTTATAATCTGGTTTACCGTTCACAATAGGTGTAACTGCCAGCCCATCAAACCCCGTTACTAGGTCAGACTTAGTTGCAACAACACGGAATTCTTGACCATCGGAGGTGGTTATTGTATTGGTTTCGTTTTTAGGATCAATATTAGACTTTTCTACAACCTGTTTTGTCTTTTTTCTACTTGAAAACTCTTCGTTCACACTATAAACAGCATAATCTTGGTTTAAATTATTCAAGTGTTCATCAGTATATTGGAAATACATCATAGTTCTCCTTGCTCACTATCAGAATAAGTAATTTTCACTGAATTTAAAGTTTGCCCTTTATGATTTTCTAAATACTGCCAATCTTCGTTTGTTTCTTGACGTCCACCATAATTGGTTTTATAGTTTAAATGATGATTAATTCCATATGAAAGAGTTCTTTCATCTTTAAATTTAATTTCGACATCACAAGACCACGAACCAGGAGGGCTTGTGTACTCTGGATTGGAAATTTTAATCTCCTCAATCCCTTGGTAGGAATTCTTTAAAGCATTCACCAAACTAACTTCATACTCTCTATTCCGACGCTCTTCTTGGGATTTCCCTAACATAGAAAACATAAAAACACCTCCTGCTGTGATGGTTGCGAGTAGTAAAACGATTAATAGTCTTTTATATCTTTTTTTATTGCTGGAATTGTTCATTTAAGTTTTTCTCCTTTTTCTTATTATACAATACTTTAACTTTTATATCTTTTTTTATTGCTGGAATTGTTCATTTAAGTTTTTCTCCTTTTTCTTATTATACAATACTTTAA
>NZ_RJNY01000049.1:0-1813 GCF_003942795.1 Streptococcus mitis | reverse complement strand
ATGATCCACACTTCTCACCCCTGTTTCAGTGGTCGTTTTAACTGTTGCGTAGTCTTGTTTGACCTGATTATGTTCCTTCACATAAGTCACGCGATAGCCATCCTCTGACTTAGTTCCAACCTCAACCGAGCGATTCTTATAGCCAAAGCCAATGGAAAGGTTGGGCGCAAGTCTCCCGTAGCCTGAACTAATTTTGTCTGCTAGACTGAACTCACCCGTTATAGAATAGTCCTTTAGTCCTATCTTCGTCTTATAATTAGCCTTTTCTTCTAGAAAATCTGTACTCAGTCCCCCTACGCTATACTCTCCTTCTTGACTTAACTTACCATCTTTATATTTAGTGTTAAAAGTGATGGCACTTTCCCCTTTAAAGTGACCTTTTATCTGGATTTTACTCTTGAGATAGTGCTGACCATCGTCATATACTGTGATCTCCTTCTCAAACGTAACTTCATTCCCTTTCAAGAAATCAATCAGCTCCTGAGGTTTCTTACCGCCATTCCCATGGGAGGCAAGAGAGATCGTACGACCCAAGGTCTGTAGTTCCTGCTCACTCATCTGGCTCAAGTCAAAGGCTGTTTCTGGATTATAATGTCGAATATAACGGATTAGTTCTTCGTGCAGAGTTTTAGAATTCTCAATCTGTTGATCCCGTAACTTCGTATCCTTAAAAATTGCAAGGGCTTCCACATTATGATAAGGGTCTGTCATACCAACAGCTTTGCGAGACCGACTCAACCCACTTGCGATTGTGGAGAGGGTAGTGGTCACACCGCTCCCCAACAGTTCACCATTAAATGATTCCATCCGACTTTCAGTTGTACGAAGAGATTGCAGGGCTTCTTCCTTCTGGCTTTTGATATCTGCGGAAGAAGGATTGCTGATGCCAACCATACCTCCAATTGCAGAGTAAGCTATTGTCAGGTCTGGATGGGCAATCAAGTTCAAAATCTCTTGAGTCGGTTGTTCCACAGATCTTTTTAAACTGGAAAATTCTGACGTATCAATGACAGCAGCAGGACTATGCTCATCAACCAACTCCTGAAAGCGTAACATCAGCCGATCCCACTCATTATATAAACCATTGGCTAAATCACGGTAACTAAATAATAAAGGCAGGTTATAATTACTTAGCTCTGCATTAATCGCATCTTTGGTGGCCGAACGAAAACTTTCCGTGCCAATCAACTCTCGAGTACCTTGAAGCGCTGCTAGAATCTTATCCTCAAATCCACTTTTTGAACGATAAAGTCCTTCGCGCGCTATCAATAATTCAGAATACTTATATTTCATTGGCTAGCCTCCATTTGATAATTGTGAAAAGTATAAGAATCCAGATCCTTTGCAAGTAGTTGGCGACGTAGGTTTAAGACATGTTGTTCCTGAATATCATTCTTCTCTAGCCCCCTAAAAAGGACGGCTGCAATCATGTCATCGGATATAACTAAGGTTTCTTGATTTGGGATCAAACCTTTTGGCCAAAAATATCCTGTGTAATCTAGATAAAATTTGTTTTTAATTGATACCCGTTGCCCTGTAATTAATACATAGATAGGCATTTCTTCAATAAAATCCTCAAGAGCATCTTTGGGTAGCTTTTCTCTATTTATTTGAATAACACTACCTAATGGCAGAATTTCTGTATAAATTTTATCAATTAATCCAAGTAAACGCACAAACTCAGATCTTGAAAAAAGTTGAGTTTCCCCAAGACGAGTGATGATAACCTCTCCCTTATTAAATCGAAAATCAATACTTGCTCCAATTGTTGGATTGTACTCATAACTCATATCACTCTGAGACAAATTTAAAA
>NZ_RJNY01000048.1:0-2067 GCF_003942795.1 Streptococcus mitis | reverse complement strand
GACTTAGTCTGCTGACAATGTTGACAATAATGAGTACTATCATCTAGTACCTTATCTTTAGCTTCATCAGTATAAACAGCTATCACACCATTTGTTCTGTTATTTTTTCTATCCTCTAAAGAATACCTTAGTTCATCATAAAGCCAATCATCATAATTTCCAATCCAATTCTTTCTATAAGAAACAGCCTCTGGAGTTAATAATACAATTGTAACCGATGTATCTTTTAACTTCTCATATAGATATTCCTTAATAATGTTCTCACTCATTTGACCTCTATCAACATCTTCTGATCTATTAATTACCTCAGTAGATTCATCAAATAAATCAACTAGTTCGTCTTTAATCTCTTTTCCATCACTAAAACGGAACGAAATAAATATTTTGGTTGCCATTATCGTACCTCATTGACAATTTTATCAATCGTGGAAAAAACTTTAGTGAAATCCTTTTCAGTCTCCAAAGTTTCCCAGTAATTATCTAAATAACTATATTCTCCTGATTGTTTCATCTCATCATAAATTTCTTTTGCAGCAAATCCAGTAGAGGCAATCGGAATGATTATCTTTCCTTTTTCTTTAGCTATTTGAAATTCCTCCATCATGCCTGAAGCAAGTTCTACCTTACCATCAACTAGCTTGTTACCAAATAAAAATATACACACCCCTGACTCACTAATCATTTGTTCACGATTCTCGGTCCAACATTCTTTTAACGATTTCTCTCCATTAGCATTTTGTGGAAAAGGAAACAAACCAAGGTGTTCAGCCACATGTCTATATTTAGTTTTATAAATTTGATCCAGCGCACCATTAATAACACTGCTTCCTATCCCCAGTCCAAACCCTGATATTATTTTATAATCTTTTGAAATAAGAAAACTAGATAAATCATAGCAGTATTGATTTACCTTTTCTTCACTCCAATTCTCATTATAATCTGATATACTACCTGAAATGAAGATTGTATTTTTAAAATATTCTCTTTCAATTTCTAGTAATAATTGGGGAATCTCAGTATAATCATTTACCAAAACAGTCTCAATACCATATCGTTTTAAGTCTATTATTTTTAAACCTTGCTTTATTTTTGCATAGTCATACTCTTTTTTCGTTTTATAATCTTTTCTTAATACAGTTCTCTGAATACAATAATGTTCTCTTTTGTTATCTCCTAATAAAACATTCACCTTTCCTAAAATAGACTCTAGGTTTGGATCTTCAAAACTGAACCCTACAAATAGGAACGTTTTTGAGACTAAGTCCCCACGCAAGGCTGTAACAAATAACGAATTTTTCTCACCATATCTTTCATAATCATCTTTTGAAATAACTGCATCTTGGGGAGATCTTATATCACCGTGCATTTTATATACGATAGCATCACTATCATAAATATTAATAGCCAAATCATCTACTTTTCTTTTTATATCCCCCCTGCGATTATTTTTTTCCAATCCATTTTCTATGACCTCATCATAATTTGTTGTCCAATATGTAGAAATGGGAAGACGTGTTAATATATTCATAACATCCGTTTCTGCATCTGAACTAGAAAACTGATTAATTATTTTTTGATTCACAGTACCACGATTTCCCATTTTAGAATTGATATAGTATTGCGCCACTCCAATTAAATCTGTTTCTTTATCAATGTCCAAATTTATTTCTTCTGAGAATGGTCTTACCAATTCTTTCCAATTAACAAAACCGGCATCAACTGATGTCCCCGCACCAGCAAATACTGCAGCATTCCCTTCTTGAATAACTTCAGTATATTTTTTAATAAATAGCTCTTTTTCCATATTAACTACTCCTATTTTTCCAATCATTAAATATAATAGATGATTGTTTATCAACTTCAATTGTAATGTTTTCAGAAAGATGTAGCTCTGGATAAATAGAATAAAATTTGGGAATAATTGTTCTATCTATTTTTTCTGAAAAATAGATACATATTTTCTTTCCAATTCCATCTGCATATCCCAATTCCCAAGCACACCACTGAGAATTAAGTGTCTTACTTGAAAAGTACAAAACAAATACATCCGATTGTTTTATACGCTCT
>NZ_RJNY01000047.1:0-2244 GCF_003942795.1 Streptococcus mitis | reverse complement strand
CTCCGAGGAATGGCTCATTACAAGGACTTGAAGTCAAAATGGTCATCAGGTGGCATTAGTAGCTCTGAGGAAATATACTTAGATGCAGCTCAAGGTTCTATCCTATCATCATCTATGGCTACAGCAGCAAGAACGGGATCTGATGAAGTCAGCGCCTTAGCCAAAAAAGCCAATCAGGAATTACAAGAAATTTGGTCAAAAATCGACTTTACGAGCTACACAGCATTAGCTCCCTATGAGGTTGAGGCCATTTTTGCTAGTCAAGGTATCACTCAAGCACAGTTTATCGACACGTTTCAGACAGAGACAAATCAAACAACCACTAAGATGAATGCTTCCGCCCAAGCATTTGAAAATTTGGATAAACAATTACAGGAAGTCATCGAAAAAACAGTGGCAACAGATAAGCAATTAGCCAAGGAGTTTCAACAATGGAAAGAAAAGATGTAAAACAACTTTTTCTTATTATAGTGTAATATAGACAAATCTTATAGTATAGTAAGAAAAAGGAGAAAAACTCAAATGAACAATTCTGGAATTAAAAAAAGTCATAAAAGGCTACTAATCGTTTTGTTAGTTGCATTCATTACAGCAGGAGGTGTTTTTATGTTTAGCATGTTAGGGAAATCTCAAGAAGAGCGTCGGAATAGAGAGTATGAAGTTAGTTTGGTGAATGCTTTAAAGAATTCCTACCAAGAGATTAAGGAGATTAAGATTATGGATCCTTACTATAATGACAAACCGGGTTCGTGGTCTTGTGATATTTCAGTACAGTTCAATGATAGTCAAACTATTACTTATGGAATTAATCACAGATTAACCTATAAAGAAAACCATGATGGTCTTATGAAAGGAAATACTAATGAAGAAATTGATCAACAATGGTCTATACTTCAAAAACACATTGGTAAAACAGAATCTACAATATTAGTACGATATTCAAATGGTGAAACAGGAGAGCAATAATGGTATTTAATTATACTGATAATCAATTGAATAATTTAAACCAAGATTTTGCGGTCTATAGTGTTAATAAAGAATTTTCAGAACGCAATAAAAAGAAATTTGTGACAGATAATCCAAATAATAAAAACGAAACCAACACTATAACCACTTCAGATGGCCAAGAGTTCCGTGTTATTGCGACTAAGTCTCACCGAGGAACAGGTTTTGATGGTTTGGCGGTAGCTCCCATAGTCAACGGTGAACCGGATTATAAAAGTATAGCTGTGATTGCTGCGGGAACGGATCCTGGGAGTCCTACTATGATTGATAGATTTAAAATAACTTTTTCTTATTATAGTGTAATATAGACTGATCTTATAGTATAATAAGAAAAAGGAGAAAAACTCAAATGAACAATTCTGGAATTAAAAAAAGTCATAAAAAGCTACTAATCGTTTTGTTACTCGCAACCATCACAGCAGGAGGTATATTTATGTTTAGCATGTTAGGGAAATCCCAAGAAGAGCGTCGAAATAGAGAGTATGAAGTTAGTTTGGTAAATGCCTTAAAGAATTCATATGAAGAGATAGAAGAAATCAAAATTTCCAATCCAGAATATACAACCCCTCCGGGCGACTGGTCTTGTGATGTAAATATTCTATTTTCAGATAAAGTAAAAATAGAATATCGTGTAGGCCACTCTTTAAATGACGTTGAAAATTATAATGGTTTTGTTAATGGAAAAACAAATAAAGAAATAAATGACCAGTGGGAAATATTGAATTCTCATAAAGGGAAAACAACATCTTTAGTTACTATATATTATTCGGATAAAGAAAAAGGAGTACAGTAGTGGTTTTCACTTATACAGATAAACAGCTTAATGAATTAAATCAAGGGAAAAATGTTTATAGTTCCAATCCAGAATATGCCAAGCGAAAGGGTTACAAAATTGTTACTCCTTCGCCTAAAAATAAAGGTGAAACAAACACCATAATATCCGATGGTCAAGAGTTTCGTGTTATTGCGACTAAGTCTCACCGAGGAACGGGTTTTGATGGTTTGGCGGTAGCTCCTATAGTCAACGGTAAACCGGATTATAAAAGTATAGCTGTGATTGCTGCAGGAACGGATCCAGAGAATCCTACTAAGATTGATGTTTCCACTGCCATTATTGAAAGAGATACATCCTTATCTCCTCAATATTTGGTAGCAGACCGATTTGTAAAAGAAATTATGGATGACCCTAGATATGAAGTTAGTCAACTTTCTGGTTATTCACAAGGGTCTTATATGCTA
>NZ_RJNY01000046.1:0-2267 GCF_003942795.1 Streptococcus mitis | reverse complement strand
CCACTTTACTTTGAAAATATGTAGGAAATATATTCTCAGCATCTGCCATCAGTCTCTCATCAATAGCATATTTATTGTCAACCGCCGAATGAATAGCATTTTTTAATTCATGCAATCGACTATCAATCATCTCCATAGTTATCCTTGAATATGAAGTTGATTCCAATTGGTACGTTTCAAACTGTAATTCAGGAAATTCTTCTCTTAACTCCTCCAGTTCTTCCCTTATATTCCCCAAGCTATTATTATCTAGCAACCTATAAACATCATCATCAACTACTAATTTAGATTGAAATTCTTTCAAGTTTAACTGGTACTGCTGGTTATAGTCTTTAAATTCTAACCTTCCCAACTCATATGGTACCATAGTTGTATACTACTGAATAAAAGTTTTAAAACCTTCAACATTTTGAGAATAACTTTGATACGAACTTTTTAATTCTTGTAATTTATCTAATAGATTTTTATCTACATCCGTGGAAAGGTTATTTATTTCATCAGTGATTTTCTGCTTCAGTTGCTGGATTGATTCATTCAACAATAATTGAACTTCTTGTAATTGCTGACTATCTCTAGATGAAATTTCAAACAGATAAGCCTTATAATTATCATATGCCTCCGTTAAATCATTGTAGGAAGCAAATTGTGTGTTACAAAATGGACATTTATTTTCATCAACATGATTATGTTGTCTTAGTTCATCAAATTTTTTATCTAATTTTCTCCGTAACTGTCGTAGATCACTTAAGCTTTTATCTACTTGTCCAACACTTTCCCTTAGTGTCTGATAACTTGTAATTCGAGATTTAAGTAATTCAAAATAATTTGATAATCTATCGTCTTGAAAATACTGAAAAGACTGCGCTGCCATTTGATTGATATCAGTNGATAGATACGCCAAGTATTGATTTAATTGCTGTCTTCGCCTATATTCTTGAGTTATAGTGTCAAATGATTGAAGATAATTTTCTAAAAGTACGTATTCAAATAATCTCGTATTCTCTAATGTATATTTTTCCCAGAGCCATTGAGAATTTGATTTAAAAATATTGGGAGATAATATTGAAAAATATAATGCTTGTTTGATAGCCCTATCACCAGCAATATCTTGTTTTCTTTTATCTCTTTTCCTCTTCCTATTATACTCCTCTATCGAGAAATTCTTCTTAAAATCAATAATATTTTGTAAAGTATTTTGATAAATTAATAATTTGTCAAGATTAGCAATAGAAAAAGGAGTTTCACAATCAAATACAAATTCCTTATGATTAAATAATCTATGATAAGGGACATCCGATAGTTCTTGCTGTTTTAAGTGTTTTAATTTTCCCTCTAAATCACTAATCTTTCTATTAATAACGTTTGTTACGGTATTAATATCTTTTATTTTCTTCTCTACTTTATCCGTTTTTACTAAAAAAGATAAACTATCGCCTCTTTCTTGTTCCGTTTGCTTTAGAAAGAAGGTTGTTTCTTCCTGTTGAATATAATTAAATAGATTAAAAATTTTTTCTATCTCATATTTCCCATTAATACCTAAAAATGCATCAATAGAACCTTGAGTAATCTCTTCCAGACTAGTATGATCTATAGAACTAAAATTTGTCTCGCTTACTTCCACTTGTCTAAATAACATAAACTGACTGGCAGACTTCAAAGGTGCAAATAAGTTGCTACTATCAGTAGAACTATTTACTAATTTTCTTACAATTACAAGTTGTTCACCATTCATTTTTTCTAGCCACAATTTGATAATTACCGGCTGACCAATTTCATTCTGAAAAAATGGCTTATTATATACAATATTTTCAGCAGTAACTTTATTAATGCGAGAAAGATTACCAGTTAACCCTAACTCAATTGCATCAAAAATTGTTGTTTTACCATATCCATTTGGTCCCACTAAGAATGTTATTCCATCACTAAAATCAATAACTGTTTCATTTCTAAAGTTCTTGAAATTATAAAGTAAAATTTTCCTAATCTTCACAAGTTCAGTCTCCTAAAATTTGATTTAAGCTATCCAGCAAACCACTAGCTTCATCTTCAAGTTGTTTCCTAATATCAACTCCACTAAAAATTTCTAAAATATCATCTACCTGCTTTTTATGATCATTTAGCCCTTCCATTTCAATTCGTGATTGGATTTTATTTTCAACTATCTCAAAATGATTATCAGAATGATGAAGAGAAACAAATGGTAATTTAATAATTAGTTGCATAGCAATAAAATAAGAAGTATCAAAAAACATATCACTCTCAAATTT
>NZ_RJNY01000045.1:0-2454 GCF_003942795.1 Streptococcus mitis | reverse complement strand
GTTTTTGGAGTTGTAGGAGTAGGTGACTTACTAACTTGTATACTCTTAAAACTTGCATTGAAGAGTTTAAAATGAATTCGAAATGGCATTGAAGTAATTACTATGATGAGTTATTCAATCGGTGTTGATTTTTGTAAAAAATAGACAGAGAAAAAACTTCTGTCATATTATGACAATTTCCTAGCTTTTTCTGAAAGTGACATATACTTTTCTTAGGAGAAAGCTAGATGTACTAACGGATAAGAGATTTGAGAGAAGATCACGATTTCACCCAAAAATTTGTTGCAAATTTACTTTCCTTCCCTCATACAAATTATGCACAATTGAGAGAGGAGAGGTTGCCCTAACGGCAGATGTCCTTGTGCAACTTTCTAAACTCTATAACGTTAGTACGGATTACCTATTAGGGTTAACAGATTGTCCAGATATGATAAAACATAAAATGAAATAGTCTCTCCTTGATTTGTTCATTGACAATTGAATAAACCGAGGTGGGACTTTCTTATTTGTCGAGCAATTTAGTGATATACGCCGTGATAGGTGCGAAAATTATTAGCTATAAAATAGAGTGGTTCTCTATCTGTCATGACACAAGTGAGGACAATGATACTTCTAACCGTTTAGGCTGCCATCGTAAAAAGATAGTGGGTGAAACTCCCATGAGTAGTAATATCACCAGTCATTCCCACTGGGATCAACTTAGAGTAACTTGTTATTAGGAGGGAATGTTTTGGAATAATCAGTAGTAAAGTATAGTGTGCAACTTTCAATGCTTAATTTTTTATACTCCTGAAATATGCTGACTAATATTCACATAATCAAAATGTTGGAATTTATAAGTGTGAATAAAAATTTTCATACTATGTCTCCTTGGTTTTTCTTTCTTCACTTATGTGAACTCTGTCAGAAAGTCAGGCTAAATCTTATTTAGTTATAAGTAATGGCTAACTTCTATAGATTGATAATGAAAATTCTAGATTGGATTTGCATAATACTGTTATCAGTAGATCTTCTATCATTGATTTGTTTCACCGGTGTTACAGAATCTCGGTTAGTTTTACAAGTAAAAATAGAATGTTTTCTATCCTAACAACGAGCAGTATAAGCAGTTTTTTCCTTTGTTTAAATAAAACTAAAATTTAGTATTGTTCAGCTTCAGAGAAGTGCTTGTATGATTGATTTGTGAACATTTTCCTATAATTTTGTAATATTTTTGAGACTATAATATATTAGATAAACATGTCTTTTGTGTTTCACTTGATTTTACAATAAGACTAATTTTTGAAAGTCAGTAATTTTAAATAGTTGATAAAATCTTTGCTCCCAGACGGTTAATAGATATGCTTATGAGAAGTGTTTAATAAATTAATTTTAGTTCAAAATGTCCAGTTTGGACACTTTGAAAGATATCTTAGTTTTATATATTATACTTTTCTCAGGAGAAAGCTAGATGTACAGACGTTTGAGAGATTTGAGGGAAGATCACGATTTGACCCAAAAACA
This sequence comes from Streptococcus mitis, assembly GCF_003942795.1. Classification (GTDB taxonomy): domain Bacteria; phylum Bacillota; class Bacilli; order Lactobacillales; family Streptococcaceae; genus Streptococcus; species Streptococcus mitis_BJ. The sequence continues at coordinate 951 of NZ_RJNY01000045.1, read as the reverse complement.
AATAGCTAAAATACTTTCGTTTACAAACTCAGCTTATGCTAAAATTGAACGGGGTGAGCATGCCTTGACGGCAGATGTATTGGTAACTCTCTCAAGCTTTTACGATGTCAGTACAGACTATCTATTGGGATTGACAGATTTTCCTGATAAAATTCGCTTTAGAAAATAATCTCCTCAATTTCATAGAGTGTGAAAATGAGGAGATTTTTTATTTGTTCTTTGACAATTAAATAGTCCAAAATGGTACTTTCCTCATTTGTGGAGCAGATTTGAATGGCTCGCCATGACAAGAGCGATTTTAAAACCATCAATAAAATAGAGCGATACTTTATATGCCATGATACAAATGATATACAATGATACTTCTGACCGTTCAGGCTGCCACCGTAAAAGAGCAGCAAGTGTAATTCTTATGATGACTTCATCAGTCATGCCATGGAGGTGAAAAAATCTAAGAAAGGAAGTAGTAAAATCATGGAAACAGTAAACTATAAAGATTTAGTTGCGATTGGTTTTCCAGAGCACACATCTAGAAATATTATTAGACAAGCAAAAAAGATTGCTGTAAAAAAGTTTGAAGAAGCTAGAAAAAATGATAAGAATGCGGTACAATTAGGATGTTCACCTTTCGATAATAAAAGGTTAGGCATTGCTCCTAAAAATATTGTAGAAAATTTAATTGGTATTTCTTTTTCAGATATAGAAGGTGAGAAAAATGGTTATATCAAAGACAAAGAAATATAAAGGTGTATACAAAGATTCAAAAGGAAAAATTTACTTTCAAATTGAATTAGGAGTTGATCCAATAACTGGGAAAAGAATTCAAAAGAAAGGAAGGAAAAATCAACAGGGACTACCGTTTAATTCTTTTAAGGAAGCTTATGAAGAGATACTTCGTTTAAAACATGAATTTGTGAACTCTACTATTAATAATAGTTTTCTAACTTTTAG
>NZ_RJNY01000044.1:0-2466 GCF_003942795.1 Streptococcus mitis | reverse complement strand
AATACCATCATCTACTACTTTTTCAATTTGATTGAGTGACAACTCTACCTCAAACTCATGAACGGCATCTCTGTTGCTCTTGAACTCTTGATAGGATTCCCAGAACTTCTCATCTCTTGGGAGTTCTTTTTCTTTGGAAAATTTTTCTTCTTGATAAAATTGAACCAAATCCTCAATTTCTGGATTTTGCCAATCTTTTCTACTCTCAAAATAATCTTGGAAAAATTCTACACCATAAAGATTTTTCTGGTCTAGTTCTGTCTCTTTCACCTCCACTCCTGCCAACTGGAAATACACATGCTTTTGTTTGGGAATGATAGTTAGATCAAAAAGTTTCGCAGTTTCAATCAAGTCATCTATATTCTCAGCCTTTGATAAGAGAAATTCCATGAGTTCTTCCATTTCCCTTTTGGCAAAGTAATTCTTAAAAAATTCTTCTGTATAAGGTTGCTTGCGATTGAGTTTATTGCCACGCACCACCTGTTTCATGGATGAGTCCGTCATAAAAAAGGTCGCATGCTTGTGGCTAAAATCCATTTCTACATGTAGTAGTGGAGCATTCTTTTTGAAATCCTCAAAGTCTCTAGAATGTTCCATCAAAAAATAGAGTCGCTGCTTGAGTTCATACTTGTGATTGGTCTTGCGATAAACTTCATACTGCTGGTGAGAATAGCGATTCTCTATAATTTTCGCCCCTGCAATTTTAGAAAATCTATCTGAAATCATTCGAAGATTTCGCTCCACTTTATAATCCCACTTAAGTTTTTTGTCAGAATTGCTGTCAACCGAGTTTATAATGATGTGATTATGCAGATGGTCTTTATCAACGTGGGTCGCAACGATAAAGCGAAACTTTCCACTAGTCAATTCTTTCATGGTCTCATAACCAATCTGATTGATTTGTTCAGGAGTGAGATTGTCCTCTGGCGAAAAGGACTGAATAATATGATGAGCATGGATTTGTCGTTGTTTCTCCTCCAGCCTATCGTGTCGAAAATCGTAAAGCGTGTCATTGTTGATAAAATTTTCATGATACATCTGCACCATTTCCTCATAGCTAGGAAAGTCCAGAAAATTCCTCATATCATAATCCGACACTAAGGTAAGATTTTTTGTTTTATCAGGATTGAGAATATACTTGATGAGCTTTCTGCGATAACTCTTTCCATGAATGGCAAAATGCTTAGTGATGACCATGGAACTCCCTCAGCTTTTGAGCTTGTATTGTAAATTCTTTCTCAACTTCTTTTATCAATTCAGCGATTCCCTTTTTCAACTCTTGCAATTCTTCGCTAGAAATCAACTGAGATTGGTTCACACTTCGAGCAATCTGATTGATGTTATTGCCAATCCTCTTCAACTCAAACACTAAGTCTTGGTAGCCATTTGTATCAATGGTGATGAAATTCATTCCAGGGTCAAGTAGGGTGCGTCTCGCATATTCAGAAAAAGATTGGCAGCTACTTTGGTCGATATTTCTATTTAGTTGGTTCAACTCAATATCAGACAAAAACACTTTCTTGAGATTGATTCGGTAACGATGTTCCATGTGTCTACCTCATATATTTGTCTTGGAAGTCTTGACTGAGAGGAATGGAGTTGCCAACTTCTTTAATCAATTCCTGTACGCAGGTTAAGAGAATAGATACATGTTCCTGGGTGACTTGACGTTCTGACTGGATCGAAATTAAAATCTCATGAACATCACGGCTGATTTGTTCTAGTTTTTGAGATTGCCAAAGGGTGAACCATATCTCTATCTGTTTTTGTAAATCAGAGGAGAGTAAACTTTTACGGAGAAAATCTGAAAAATTAGTATCTCCCTGCTCTCTCATCAAAGCTAAAATTTGCTTTTCCTCTTCATCTGTTAGGCGAAATTGTTTCCGAATATCACGCACGTCTCGTTTCATACTGCTACTTCCTTTCCAAAATACCTGTACTGACAATGTCTGCTACCGTACAATGTCCGTACACTTTTACACCAACTGATTTTCATTCTTGTAAGGCTTTGCGAGCTCAGATATTGTGTCCACAATATCCCAAAAATCATATCGCCAGCCTATCAAAACCTTCTAGTTTTGACAGCCAACGATAAGAAAACTTGGTGACTTCGCCCCCAAACCCCCATAGAAAATCTTAGTTGGATTTTTTAAAATTGAAAAAAGTATATCAGAGGAAATTTGGAAAAGTTATCACAGGAGAATGAGAGGATGAAAAAAAAGAGCCTTTCGACTCTTAAAAAGTTGAACTTATCTCAATAGCAGAATTATCTACAAGGAGTGTTTATTACATCCTCTTAGCTATATTGAACTCATCTAATCGTTCTCTTTTGTCTTTTGCATTCTGAATATATCGATTATAATCTTCTTTGAAATCGTTCAAACTCACTAAAGAAATATAAGAATCGTGCTCATCATCATAAAGATCATTACATGGATTTTTCTTATAAACCGACTTAATATTTAG
>NZ_RJNY01000043.1:0-2676 GCF_003942795.1 Streptococcus mitis | reverse complement strand
CCATGATATTCAAGATAAAAAATTCTCAAATTCTTGTTTGACTAGTTTACAAAACTCTTCCATGAATTCTAGTGAATAGTGTTGTGAGTCGCTAGTAATACTAATTTCAAATGCATTGTCTGTCTTTTCAAGAAGTACCATAAAAATTGATTTTTGATAATTATTATCCGATATCATGTTATTAATTGAATAATTAGTTCTTTTTAAAACTTTCCATGAAGTATCTGCAAAAGAGTCACCCAAATAATTAAATAATATATCTGGGCAAGCAACCTTTGATAAAGATTTTTTCACCTTGCTATACATGAGGCCATTATTTGGAACTGCTAACATTCTTCTTTCAATTTCATCACATTGAGCAACAAAATCTCTTTTTACATCAAAATTTATTGGATATTCTGAAGTAAACCACCCAACTACATCAATAACATTTTCTAAAAAGTCTTTAAACATTCGTCCATGCCCTTCTAACATAACTTGAATATTATTTTTTTGAGATATCATTGCAAAACATCGTACAATTAGTGATAAAAGAAAACGCTCAACTTTTAAATTACTTTGAATCACTTTTAAATTATCTTGTGAAAATTCTAGCTTTAAATAGTTTTTTTGTATTTTCAAACATTTTACATCTTTTTTCAATCTTTACAAGCTTTTTCTAGTATGAAGCACCCATGTTTCTCTGATTACCCCTATTTTTTTAAAAGATAAATTGCAAGAATAAGTGCAACATTTTTACCACTTATTTGAAAGTACCTCGAAGGGTGTTCTGTAACCTAAACATTTGCGTGGTAGATGGTTGATATGAAACAGTGCTGAGAACAAGTCTTCATCACTAAAGCTTGTTAAATCAGCCTTCTTAGGGGAATATTCTCTGAGTAAACCATTGGAGGTTTCGTTATTTCCCCTTTGCCAAGAAGCATAGGTATCCTCAAAGTAAAAATCAATACCAAGATCTTCTATCAAAGGGTAACAAGAGAATTCCTTTCCATTACAGAAATTTCATCACTACTATGGCTTCGGCTGAGAGCCTGCCCCAGCCATTGTTATTCAACGAAGAATAAGTTGATAACAACAATAGGCGAGGGTACTTCTTATGATTAGTTGTTACTACGTCTTATTTACTCCCATGAGACCTCACGGGATAAGTCGTACAAAGAAAAAAAGCAACGATTTTACGCTGCTTTTTACATCATGGATATTGATTAGCTATCAAAAAAATAAAATGGTTCACCTATTTAGTTTACTAAATCAACCTTCAAAGTATTCCTCTAGAAGCAAGTTATTATTTAGAATGCATAACTTTTTAAAATGTAATCTTTCTTGAAAATATGTGTCATGACAAACCAAAAGTATCGAACCTGGATAACTTAATAAGAATTTTTCTAGTGCATTAAGTGAGGTAATATCAAGAAAGTTTGTTGGTTCATCTAAAATAAGAAAATTTGAATCGCTCAGAAGGACTGATGCAAGTTGGCCTTTAACTTGCTCACCCCCAGAGAGCTTGCCAAACGGAACAAATATTTTATCAAATTTTAAATCTAGCATTGCAAGAAAGTTTATAATTAATTGTTTATTATGACTACTTGTTTCATATATATTATCAAAGAGTGTTTTATCTTGGTCTAGTGTATTTAATTCTTGACTAAAATACCCAATTTTTAAACCTTTTGAAAAATATCCATCTATTTCTTGATTTACTATACTTTTTAATAATGTAGTCTTTCCAGATTTATTTCTCCACCTGCTCCAGTTTGATAGTTGAAGTCAGGTTCATCTTGGCAAAGAGATTGAAAAGAAAAATGATAAATAAGAGTAAACGATAAGATAAAACCATTGAGCAGTTGAATTTATCCAACAAATCAATAAAAAAACTAGTAAGGAAATAAGTGAATAAATATAAGGAGATATTTGCTCAAAATGATGATTTTTTTGTATCGTATGTGATAACTAAATCTACGACTGATGCAATAAAAATTATCATAATTCCAAATATGTTTTATAAAAGATACACATTTTATATAATGGTTGTCTGGGTTCCTATTTTTGAAAACATATCCCTTCTTCTTTTGAAATTTTCTTACTCAAACGATTGATAAACTTATTCACTTTAAATACGATATTTTCATATCTATTGCTCTCTAATTCTATCTGGATACCTAACTCATTCAATTCCTTCTCAACAACATCAATGCCAATTTTATCAGTTATATTCAATTTTGAAAGATTCAATTTCATTTTTTGCTTATTTTCAACTGAAGCCAGTAAATATTCTGCTACTTGATTTAAGGTTGTCACTCGTTCTTGCAAAGCATTGATTCTCAATTCTGAAGCTGCCAATTCATGAATTAAATCATCTTTAATTGTAATATAAGAGTGCTTATCCATATCCAGCTCAAGTAAAGTATACACTTCCTCAATCTTCTCTTTAATCATATCGACTGTCGTTTTTCTGCGGAATGGAATCGTTTGATTTTCAGAGCTGAACTGTCTAATCAAGGTTCGACCTTTCATGTAGCGATTCTTCTCAGGATCGTCTTTATGATAGACATAGTAGGAGCTAGTTTCTCTAATAAAAACTTTCACCTTCTCCTCTTCAATATCGAGCTGCATATTCGGCACAAAGATAAGCCCCTCCTGACGAATACCAAACTTGACCTTGATGTAAATACCATC
>NZ_RJNY01000042.1:0-2823 GCF_003942795.1 Streptococcus mitis | reverse complement strand
GTTCCTCCTGTAATTATTGGTTCATTTACAAAAAATGGTTTGAAGGAAAATATTTTAATTGATGGACAACAAAGGTTAACTAGTATTTTATTGTCTGTTTTGGGTTTTTTTCCAGACCGTGAAACCTATAAAAAGCATTCAAAAGATAAAGTCAGAAAATATATTGATGAAAATGACGATTTTGCAGGTGAAACAGATTCCTCCACTGATGTCATTAATTGGACATTTAATGATTTACTCATAGAAGATAATTTCACAATTTCAAAAATAAAATCAACTTTAGAAAAGGATGAATATTTCAAAGCGTTGAATAATGATAATGAAATAGATAATTCTTTTTTGAAGAATACTTTTCTAGGATTTTCGTATCTTGTACCTAGTAATAGTCAAAGAGGGGATCAGCAAAGATATTATTCATCAGTTTTTAGAANTATTAATAGACAAGGAATGTCTCTTACTGGTCAAGAAAGTAGAGAAGCACTTTACTATTTAGATGAAAGTAAAACCAGTTTCTTTAAGCCTAAATTTATCAACCTTATTGAAGGGGAGTTATCTATTGATTTTATTAGATATTTATCAATTTTATCACAATATAAAAAAGAGGGCTCTGTTCAAAATTTATGTAGTGGGTTTGGTGGAAGAAAAGAAAAATTAGAGGAGTACTATGAAAATTATATCAATTTTATAATTGGTGATAAAAATATTAAGTATTATATTAGCTATGAAGAATTATTTAATACTAATGAACAACTACTCTCTTGTGAACAACCTCATTCAGGACGCTATAGCAAAATGAGTAATTTCATTAGTGATTCACCTTTATCCAAAAAAACTTTTGATTCTATTATTGATTGTGACTTGTATTACTTTGGTTTAATTTATTTAATAATATTCGAAAATAAGAATATTGATTTGGAAAAATGGTCGGACATAACTAAAAAAATTGAGAAATCAATAGAAGAATTTAAAGCACCATATCTTGATAAACAAGGCGTTCCAACATATGAGTTATCAAAAGCTGTATCAAGAAGCTTTCACCAGAAAAATCCATCTGCCTTAAAATATTTGCGTGAGAGAGTTGAAAAATCAATAGCTATTTATAGGGAGTTTGAGATATGAGTAAACATGAAGAATTTATTAACAGTCCTATTGAATCCGTTATGTTGGAAGGGATTTCTGCAATTACTCCTATCAATACAGGAATAGAAACATATCCTTTAAATGATTACTTGCTTAAGACAATTTTTTTACAAATGACAGGTTTTCAAGAACAAAAATTTAAATGTATTGCTTGGGAAATGGCTACTGAAGATTTTGAGTTTCGGAGAGTTTTTTTAAAAGATTATGCTTCCCAAGGTTTTTCTACTTATGATTCTAAAAAGTCAATTTATCAAAATCTAATGATTCTACTTGATAGGGGTGAACTATCTGAATCTGACAGAAAGTTGATAGTCAATGAATCCAAAGATATCATATGTAAAATTTTTAAGGAAAGTAATTTCCAATACTGGAATGGCAATACTTACATAGAATTCAAGGGTAATATAAAGAATAGAATTGGATATAAAGGCATTGCAAGAAAGGGGGAAGGTTACAATTTGCTAGAAAGCGAAGGGCAGAAAGTATATGATATGTTGTATCGACATAGAAATCGATTGGCCCATAATACGTTTTCATATCAACGTAATTTGCCTACATTACATGAATTAGAAAATAAGGAATTTGGGGATTCTAACTATTTTACATGGTTTTATATTTTGATAGTTATAGATAAAATTATGATTAAACTATACAATGAATTTAATCAAACAAATAAATCTCTTCTAGATATGTGATTTATTATTTCTAATAGAAAGTTTCGTTTTATAGTATAATTTCAAAAACAATTGTGGCAATTTCGTTCTATAGTTAGTTAGACTTCTATCACCACGCGTCGAGGCGGTATCACTACTTGTACGAGCTGAGGTATCAGTGAAGTAGAAGTAGATGTTTTGCCCATGGGATAGGACTCGTAGAATGAGGAGGGAAACCGACGAAATGATACGGTAAGTCCGAACCGCTGAATGTGTAAGCTTGTTAGAGAAACGTGTTTAATTCTTAAAGGATTTACAAATTCTTTTAAAATAATAAAAAAATAAGATTAATATAAACTTGGTTTTTAGGATACAGTTATAAAAAATAAAATTTATGAGGTGGTATAATAATGGGGATGACAAGTAATAAAGATGATATTTTTAAATTAACAGGATTAAATATAGGAAATGTTTATTTAGATAAAATAGAATATGCTCCTCAAATTAATGACGAAAGGATTTTAGACTGTGCTACAGGTAATTTCCATTTATATCCTGCTTTAGGGATTTCAGATGATGATGTTTCTTTATGGAAAAAATATTTTGATAAAGAAAAAAATATTTTTGACGAAGTAAAAAAACATTTATCAGTGAAATATGGATATGAATGTAAAATAGGCCGAGGAACTTTACAAGGTATTGCAGAAGATTATCCTTGTAACTTTTGCTTTAGGTATCTAGAGATTTCAAAAGGTAAACGGAAATTTATTCTTTTATTAAAGAAATTTTATATAGACGATGATGATTTTATTCATTGTGAGTATGGTGTTGTTCAGTTTTACTCGACTTTAGATAAAAACGGATATTTGAATGAATTTATTGGTAAGGGAGAAAAGGAAGAAATAAAACTCAAAAACAGTAAAGGTAAAGAATGTACTAAAAAGATCTTAATTCATTATCCTAGATATGATACGAATTGTAATTACAAGCATTTAAAGCTCTCAACAACAGAAAATAAAGTTAATATGTG
>NZ_RJNY01000041.1:0-3128 GCF_003942795.1 Streptococcus mitis | reverse complement strand
GTAAAAGGTACTTTTTCGTCCAGATTATGTAATATAAAATGCAGAGAATTTTGAATATCTAAAGATAATTCACCACCATAAATAAGATTAGCAGTTTCAGATCTGGAGATTAAATATTTAATAGCTTCATCTCTGTTCATTTTGAATAAATCGTGTTCCAATATATTTTCTTTAATTTTATTACATATACTCTTCAATTGTTGTAACGCTTTCTTACTCAAATTATTGTTCTCCTTTTGATTTCATTATACCAAAAAACACGGTTTCTCACCGTGTTTCTTTATTTATTTCACCAACTTCTTCATCTCATCAATACGTGCTACGGTCGCGTCGTACTTGGCTTGGTAGTCGGCTTGTTTGTCGCGTTCTTTTTGGACGACTTCTGGTTTGGCATTGGCTACGAAGCGTTCGTTAGAGAGTTTCTTGCCGACCATATCCAGTTCTTTTTGCCATTTAGCGAGTTCCTTGTCGAGACGAGCCAGTTCTTCTTCGACATTGAGGAGGTCTGCGAGTGGCAGGTAGATTTCCGCTCCTGTGATGACGCTTGACATAGCGAGTTCAGGTGCAGGGATGGTTGATGCGATTTCCAAGTGTTCTGGATTTGTGAAGCGTTTGATGTAGTTGACATTGCTGTTAAAGAAGGCTTCCAAGTCGCTATCGCTTGTCTTAACAAGGATGGTGATAGGCTTGCTTGGTGCTACGTTTACTTCCGCACGCGCATTACGAACAGCACGGATCAAGTCTTTGAGACTTTCCACACCAGTGTGGGCAACAAGGTCTTCAAAGGCTGGGTTAACAGTTGGGTATTCCGCTGTAACGATAGAGCCTTCTGAGATTTGTCCAAAGATTTCCTCCGTCACGAACGGCATGATTGGGTGAAGGAGACGAAGGATCTTGTCCAAGGTGTAAAGGAGAACAGAGCGTGTGATGACTTTCTCTTCTTCATTATCGCTATAAAGGACTTCCTTAGTCAACTCAACGTACCAGTCCGCAAACTCATCCCAGATGAAGTTGTAGAGGATATGTCCAGCCACACCAAACTCAAACTTGTCAAAGTTTTCAGTAACTTTGCCGATCGTTTCATTAAGGTTGTGGAGAATCCAGCGGTCTGTGACATTTCCAGCTTCCTTGTTAACAACTTTTTCCACATTGGCAGTTGCTTGCTCAAGGGTCAAACCTTCATTGTTCATGAGGATGTAGCGAGAGATGTTCCAGATTTTGTTAATGAAGTTCCATGAGGCATCCATTTTCTCATAAGAGAAGCGCACGTCTTGCCCTGGCGCAGAACCGTTTGAAAGGAACCAACGAAGGCTATCTGTTCCGTACTTATCAATAACATCCATTGGATCAATCCCGTTACCGAGGGATTTAGACATCTTGCGTCCTTGCTCATCACGAATGAGACCATGAATCAAGGCATTTTTGAATGGCGACTTGCCAGTAAATTCCAAACCTTGGAAAATCATCCGAGACACCCAGAACGGAATAATATCATAACCAGTCACCAAAGTTGATGTTGGATAATAACGTTTAAAGTCTTCTGAGTCGACATCCGGCCAGCCCATGGTAGAGAATGGCCAAAGGGCAGAACTGAACCACGTATCCAATACGTCCTCATCCTGAGTCCATCCGTCACCTTCTGGAGCTTCTTCACCGACATATATTTCACCCTCAGCATTGTACCAAGCAGGGATTTGGTGACCCCACCAGAGCTGACGAGAGATTACCCAGTCATGGACATTTTCCATCCATTGGAGGAAGGTATCGTTGAAACGAGGTGGGTAGAATTCTACCTTGTCCTCTGTATCTTGGTTGGCAATGGCATTCTTAGCCAATTGGTCCATCTTGACGAACCACTGAGTAGACAAGCGTGGCTCAACCACAACACCTGTACGCTCTGAGTGACCAACGCTGTGGACACGTTTTTCAATTTTAACAAGAGCACCAATTTCTTCCAACTTGGCAACAACTGCCTTACGAGCTTCAAAGCGATCCATACCTGCAAGTTCGAAGGCTAAGTCATTCATCGTTCCGTCATCGTTCATCACGTTAACTTGTGGCAAGTTGTGGCGTTGACCAACCAAGAAATCGTTTGGATCGTGGGCAGGCGTAATTTTCACGACACCAGTACCAAACTCAGGATCAGCGTGTTCATCCCCAACGATTGGGATCAGTTTATTAGCGATTGGAAGGATAACGTTTTTACCGATCAAGTCCTTGTAGCGAGGATCTTCTGGATTGACCGCAACCGCAACGTCCCCAAACATGGTCTCAGGACGAGTGGTCGCAACTTCAAGGGCGCGTGAGCCATCTTCCAGCATGTAGTTCATGTGGTAGAAGGCACCTTCGACATCCTTGTGAATCACCTCGATATCAGAAAGAGCTGTGCGAGCTGCTGGGTCCCAGTTGATAATAAACTCACCACGGTAGATCCAGCCTTTTTTGTAAAGGTCCACAAAGACCTTACGAACCGCTTTTGACAAACCTTCATCAAGAGTGAAACGCTCACGAGAGTAGTCTACAGAGAGCCCCATCTTGCCCCATTGTTCCTTGATAGTAGTGGCATATTCGTCTTTCCATTCCCAGACTTTCTCGAGGAATTTCTCACGACCAAGGTCATAGCGGGAAATGCCCTCACCACGCAAGCGCTCCTCAACTTTAGCTTGAGTCGCAATCCCCGCGTGGTCCATCCCTGGAAGCCAAAGCGTATCAAAACCTTGCATGCGTTTTTGACGGATGATGATATCCTGTAAAGTCGTGTCCCAAGCGTGACCAAGGTGGAGTTTACCAGTTACGTTTGGTGGTGGAATCACGATAGAATAAGGCTTAGCCTTTTTATCGCCTGAAGGCTTGAAAACATCGGCATCAAGCCATTTTTGGTAACGACCAGCCTCAACCTCGGCTGGATTGTATTTAGGTGAAAGTTCTTTAGACATGTGTGTTCTCCTTAATAATTAGTTTCTTTTTAATTTCTTGTTTAGTTTCTTATTTATTTTCTTGCGTAATTTTATCTGTTCTTTTTTTAGTTTATTAACATCTTCTTTTGTTATATTATACTTTATATCCCATGATTTTTGTTTCAATCTAGAGTTTAAATTATAAATTTCGTAATATTTTAACTCTAAATC
>NZ_RJNY01000040.1:0-3913 GCF_003942795.1 Streptococcus mitis | reverse complement strand
GTCCTGCGTATCGGCTCTGATAGGCCGCCTCCCACAAATCACTTTGATAACGGTGGCTAGCTCTATCATATCCTTCAAAGGTTTCTATCAGTTCTTTGGTGCGATATTTCTCTTTTCCATTGTCTTCTAGCTGGTACAAGAGTTCTCGCTCTCTTTTCTTCAACTCATCCAACTTGCTCATGCATGACTCCTAAAACCATTGGCAGCTGCTTCATCTATCGCCTCAAAATCACTCGCTACAGAGTGAAGTCGTTCGGAAGTTAGGGTGATAGCAGCTGTAATCTGACTAGCTAGATTTTGATCCTTTGTCAGACATTGATGGGCCTTGTTATTCCCTTGAAGGGTCGTTAGGTCATCTTGACTAGCCGCAGCGATCGCTGTTAACGATTGGCAAGCATTTTTAAGCTGGGTCGCATATGTTTGCGCAAGATTTAGATCACTTTTTACTGTTGACATGACTGTTTTATCCTTTTTCTCATTCCCTAGTGATAGGTTTACTTCATTTAGCTATGTAGGCCTATTATACCATGTTTTGAATACAAACCCTAATTTATACTATATTTAGATAATAGAATAATCTTATAGTAAAAAAGCTACCCAATTTAGAGTAGCTTCATTATCAAGATATGCTTAATTGAACACGGCCTAAGTAAATTGATAAAACAAAAAAGCCCTCTGAAATCAGAGAGCTGATTTGAGCTCGGGCTAAAATCCTAGTGAAAAAGATGAAACTCCTTGTGTTCATCGAACACTGTGTCGTTTCCCTATTTTCATACGGTTTTTTAACGCCCTTAGCATCCTGTTTCTTGCTGAATAAAACGTTTATAGACTAGGCGACAAGCCGAAGATTGTACTGATGGTACATCGAGGCGAAGGCAACAAAGTATAGAAACGTTTTAGACGCAAGATTAACGACGAAGTCCTAGAGAGTTGATCAACTCACGGTAACGGTTAACGTCGTTCTTACGCAAGTATGCAAGCAAGTTACGACGGCGACCGATTTTCTTCATCAATCCACGGTAAGTAGCGTGGTCTTTTTTGTGTTGTTTGATGTGTTCGTTGAGGTGGTTGATTTCCCAAGTAAGGACAGCAACTTGAACCTCTACTGAACCTGTATCACCTTCGTGACGTGCGTATTGTGCGATGATTTCATTTTTTTTCTCTTTTGAGATTGCCATGATGTTTCTCCTTTTTATTTGGCTTCATCCGAGTGACAGGTTGGCATGCCTGCAACCAAGAAGAAGTTATTTGTCTTTACGACAGTTCTTATTCTACCAAGAAGCAGGGACTTTGTCAACTGATTTACTGTTTAAAACCGTGACTTACTCTACTGATTTCAAGGCTTCGAGCATATCTACTTTTCTTAAGTGGTGATTGACAAAGACGCCCAGTAAAGCCAAAATCACAGTCACTGCTACGATTGGAAGAGCATAGACTTCCCAGCTGACTTGTGGATAAAAAAGTATGGTGGCTGGTGAAATCATTTGAATCAAAAATTGGTGTAAATGGTGGCCAGCTACCAAACCGAGAGCAATCCCCACAAGGGACAGCACCATAGTCTCGCGGTAGATATAGAGGGTCACTTCTTTATTATGGAAACCGAGAACCTTAATAGTGGAAAGTTCACGAATACGTTCTGCCACATTGATGTTAGTGAGATTGTAGAGGATGACAATGGCTAGTAAAACGGAAACAAGGACAAGGATGGCCATGGTTTTATTGAGCGAACTAGCCACGGATTCAAAGAGATGGATAGCCGTTGTATTTTGGACTACCCCAGAAATAGCTGCTTTTTCCATAAAGCTAGCCGCTTCTTTCTCCGTATTGGAAGGTGTTGGATCTTTTAATTTTACTAGGTAGGTATTGTCTTGCGGGCTGGTGCCGTAGACTTGTTCGTATGTCGCTCGGTTGAGATAAACAAAGTGTCCAACATAGTTTTCAGAAATAGCCACGATCTTGATTTCCTTCCCATCAAGCTCCAGCTTGTCTCCAACCGTAACACCCGCTAGTTGAGCTAGTTTTTGACTCACGACCGCTCCAGCAGTGACCGACACCTCTTGCCCATTTTCCTCTAATGCAATAAAGAGCTTGAAGCTTTCTCTAACTGACTCTTGCCATTTTTAAGGTTGCTTTCAGCAGTTTGGAGCTGTTCTTTCCCCTCTTCCAGGCTCTTTTGCCCATTTGCTTTGATACCTGCCAATCTTTTTTGACCATTATCTGCTAGCAAATCTTGCAACTCTTCCTGATGTTGGGCTCGTTTGGTCTTATATTCTGATGAAAAAGCATCCAGATTTTTTAAATCGTCATAGCGCACACGCGCAATACTATAAACATCTGAGTCAAACTGACTGGGTAAAATTACTCCATAGCCAGCCAGGTTGCCATTTCCACTACTAGCACTTCCTAAATCTTTTTGAGAAAGCATCTCACCCGACTGAACAAATCCAGTAATTGTAAAAGTTTGGGATTTTAAGACGGACTTCCCTTCTTCTTTCTTAGTAAAGGTAATGGTCTGCCCAATCTGATAGCGGTCTTTCCAGAAGTCGGCTAGGTCAATTTCCTCATCAGCTTCTGGCAGTCGCCCTTCTGTCACTTGAAAGGTTGAAATGCTCTCTGATTTGGAATATTCCTCACCATTTTCAACGGTTAGGTCTGCCATATAGCCAAACTCAACACTTGCTCCTTGAAGGGTCTTTAGTTCGTCCTGATCTTCTTTGTCCAAGCCATAATCAGCTATCACTGCCAGATCCAAAGCATTGGCTTTACGGAGATAATCCTCAGCCGTACGTTCCATGTTGGGACTGGCTACTTTAAGACCTACTAGGGCTAAAGAACCCAGCATCATCAAGGTCAGGATAGAAACAAAGCGTCCCTTGGAAGCAATCACCGACTGGAGCAAGTCTTTTCGATATGTTTTTTCATGCTAATACTCCAATGTATCGATATCCTGCGGATGCTCATTGATTGTCATACTCTTAACCGTAGCATCGCGCATGTGAATCACCCGCTCTGCAATAGGAGCTAGCGCGCCATTGTGGGTCACGATAATCACCGTTGCTCCTTTTTGACTAGATATATCTTGGAGAATCTTCAAGACTTGCTTCCCCGTCTGGTAATCCAAGGCACCTGTCGGTTCATCACAAAGGAAGATTTTAGGATTTTTGGCTATAGCGCGTGCAATGGAGACTCGCTGTTGCTCCCCTCCAGAAAGCTGGGCTGGAAAGTTATTCAGGCGATGACCTAGCCCTACGTCTTTGAGTACTTGCTCGGGATCCAAGGCATCTGTCACGATTTCTGAAGCCAGTTCCACATTTTCCTTGGCTGTCAGATTGGAGACCAGATTGTAAAATTGAAAAACAAAGCCTACATCTTCACGACGATAGTTTGTTCGTTGGTGCGAACTATAGTTGGCAATATTGGCACCATCAATCCAAATCTCCCCCTCATCATTGGTATCCATACCTCCTAAAAGATTGAGAACGGTTGATTTTCCAGCACCTGAAGCGCCAAGTATGATAACCAGCTCCCCTTTTTCAATTTCAAAATTCACATCACGATTAGCCACAATCTCTGTATCCCCAACCTGGCAACGCTTGTAGCTGTGTTTCATTTCAATGTAAGCCGGCTCTATAATTTCTGTAGTGGGTAAAACCACCATAGGTCTTATGGAGCCTATTTTGCTGTAGAAAAAAAGTCCCATAAGACCTATAATGAAAAGTGACCAAACCATCATTAGAAAGAATCTTATGGAACAATTAAATTTTATCACAAACTTACTCGGAATTAAAGACAAGAACATCATAATCTTGGATTATCTGGATGCTGGAACACATAAAGAAATCATCGCTAAGCTAGATTATCCTGCTCCTAAACATAAAGAAATCATCGCTAAGCTAGATTATCCTGCTCCTAA
>NZ_RJNY01000039.1:0-4550 GCF_003942795.1 Streptococcus mitis | reverse complement strand
TTTTATTATATTTAAGGATATTTGAAAGATGTATTTTAGAAAAACAATTATGGAGTTCTTAATACGGAATAAAGTATAAATGCTGATTCAAAGTGAAGTTTTATATGTTTTTTGCTTTTGTTGAGTATAAAATCTATTAACTACAGTCGAACTACAAAAATTAATTTAAGATGAAGTGAACTGTAGACTTTGGAGATGTCTCTTACTCGATTTCAGAATGAATTACTGATATGGGATTAAAAGAACTAAGTATTTCTTTTTGTTTTGAATGAGATACGTGAGTATAGATTTGTGTGATTGATATAGAACTATGTCCAAGAATTTGTTGAATATATCGAATATCTACATCACTATCTAGAAGCATTGTCGCAAAGCTATGTCTAAACATATGCGGTGTAATAGTTCTAGAAAAGTTATTTTGTTCAACGATTCTCTTTATTACTAAACGTACACTTTGCTCTGACAATGGTTTAAGTGAATGTTTCCCTGGGAACAAGAAATCATTGGATTCATTTCTTGTTTTATTTATATATGTTTCTAATAAATTGAAGGTTGTTTGATCTCCTAAAAATAGGATACGTTCTTTCTTACCCTTTCCTATAATCTGGAGTGTCTTATTGGAAAGATTAATGTCTTTGAGATGAATGTGGCAAAGTTCAGAAATTCTGATGCCTGTTGAAAGTAAAAGTGAAATAATTAGTAGATTTCTTTCAGCGTGTTGTTTTTGATAGTCAGTTTTAGATACAATTACTTTCTGTTCTAAATATATAAAAATGCTTTTCAGAATGTCATACGGAATCGTTTTAGGCAATACTTTTTCAGTTCTAAATTGAAAGCGCAATTGATTGAAGGGATTCTCTTCAATTATGTTCTGGTATTTTAGATAGTTATAAAACACCTTCATACAAGCAATTTTTCTTCTTAATGTATTCGTTTTTATGTTAGATTGTGTCAACTGTTCTATATAGGATTCGACATTATCATAGTCTGAGTTATAAAATTGCATAAGATCATTCTTATAAGCGCGAATCGTGTGTGAACTCAAACGCTTATGAGTTTTGCAAAAATCTAAGTAAGTAGAAATAAGTTTATAATCCATAAAAATCTCCTTTATCAATAATCATGCTATTATAAACCTATTTGAGTACTTTGTATAGTGATAATAAATAGTTATCGGTAGGGGATAGCGAATATGTCAAATAAAAAAATAAGAGTATTTTTAAGCAGACCTAATCCATTTACAGAGAATCAAAATTTATTTATTAAAGAATTGATTAAATTTTTAAGACGACACAATATTGAATGTGTAACATTACAAGCTGCTGAGTATACTCCTTACGAAGTCATGAATTCGTTGAGTGAGATGATACAAAGGAGTTACGGAATTATAATTGTTGCATTTGGTCAGACATTTATTTCTAGTGGAACCAGAAAAATGGGAGCTGAGGATAATCCAGACTTCTTTGCATCCAAAGAGACCCACTTAAAGAATAAGTGGGTTACAAGTGTTTATTGTCATATTGAAGGGATTTTAGCGCTAACTTATAATCTTCCAATGCTATCTATTCCTCAAGAAAATTTAACTGAAGAAGGGATTTTAAAGAAGGGAGAATATTCTATAACATCACCTGAATTCTCATTAGAAACAAAAGAAAATATATTAATGTACTTGCAATCAGAAGGGTTTCAAAAAAGTTTTCATGCATGGAAAAACCTTCTTGATGATAAGTATAACTTTATCAAAGGAGGGGAAATAAACTATTAATTACCATTTACAATTGCAGTTTTAATCCTCTGGAGATCCTCACTTAACATAATACTACCTTCATTAATTGTTTTTTTCTGTCGTTCAGTTAAACCCTCAATATCATTAATAGGTTTTGAAAGAAGGCCTGAAATCAGCATTAGATCCTCTTGATTGGAAAGAAACCAAATGTCGTCATATTCACTAGATTTACGATGTATTTTTTCTAAAGATCCTAAAATAGTTTTTGCTGTATAAACAGATGTATAGTAGAACTCCTTTAAAACTTCAACATCTTTCTCAACTAAGGCTATTTTTAACAGGTTAGCACAGTAATTCCTTGCACAATAAATATTTCTATCTTCAAAATTCATGCCTAACCTATAGTAATTAATTGCAGACATTAAGTCACTCCTATTCTTTGTAATATAAAATATACGTAAGAAAATAGCTCCATAAATACCTAATAACTTATGATATGTTGTGGTGTTTATATCTATATATTTACTAATATTTTGCTGTGCCATTTTTAAATTTGCTAGCGAAGATTCATTTTTCTTATAGGATGATAGTAAATAGCCTGCCAAAATTTCTTCATCAATAAATCCACTTTCTAAAATTTGCTGAAATATTTCTTCTGCCTCAGGATACTTTTCTGAATTCTTGAGTTCCGTGGCTTGATCATAAAGTTCAGCTATTGACTTGTCTAATGCTTCTTCACTTTGAATTTCAGTTTTATCGATTAAATCGTTAATTATTACACGGTATAGAGCAGATTCAAAGGCTGGACTATCAGTAAATGTCTCATCTGACTTTATAGCGGAATCAATATATTCAGAAAGCAGTTTTTTCACCTTGTTAACTTCATCCACTTCGTTTAACTTATCAGAATCATATCTGATTTGAGGTAAGTGTGCAATATCAAAAAAGCTAATCTTAGCTGTGTGATGATCACACAGTATAATGGTTGATTTGGGTTTCATAGCATGACGTAGACCTAACTCATAGATAGCATTTTGGTTTAAAGTAGTAATATCTGCAATTACAATATCTGCTTTTAATATACCTTCGATAAATGTTTTCGTTATACTCTGTGTACTGAAAACTTCATCAGCTCTAAAGTGGTTTTTACCATGAACAGAAACTAATTCTTTTTCTAAAATTGTTGGCTTAATTAAATTATTATAGACTTGATTCAAATCCACTTCTATATTTGTATTAGGAATTTTTTTAGTATTAAACCCCATAACTACAAAACAACTGGTCATTTCTCAACTTTCCTCCCGATAACTATTTATTATCACTAGTATATCATAAATTCATCTTCAGTAGCTTGAATTGTATAATGAATTTTTACTTATCATTCAATATCAAACTATGATATTGATCAGCTATAGCTTAAAACACTGTTTTGAAATTATATCTAATACTTTTGATTCAATTACAAACTTACAACAACGAGATATTTATCTAGTCTGAAGAAAATAAGTACAAATTTATTAGAAAAGCAACATTTTATAGAATTATCACTGAAAATTCTAATTTTAGAATTATACGTTCTATTGATTTAGAATCTGTTTTTTAATTTCTAAATGTTATAATAGTATTATCGAGTAAAAGAAGCATGCCATGATTGGAAACAATATAAAATTCATACGAAAGGCACATGACCTGACATGTTCAGAATTTGCACGAATTATAAGCATTTCACCCAATAGCCTTAACCGTGATGAGAAGGGAACAAGTATAATTTCAAAAGAATTAATAGACACAATCTGCCAAAAATTCAATGTATCGTGTGTGAATATTGTTGGGAAAGAAAAAATATTAAATCTAGTGGGAAGATAATAAACTGACTTTAAAAATGGAGATTGTTAAGAAACGTTGAACAAATCTCCTAACTCATCACTATTGTTATCAAGATAGCCAGAACCTCGTCTTTAATGATGAGAGCATTCACTGGATTGTAATGAGTGGCGCCTTATCTGATATGGTGAATACCAACATTTATCTAGTGAGTACTTTTGAAGAGCTTGAGCGTTACAGGTGCTACTTGGATGGTATTGAGTACATACTAAAAACATCAGAAATGTGAATGGTAGTTTAATGAGTTTATATGATTCTAGTGAGAATGAGTTTGCCTGTGCCTTAGGTCGAAATGTTTGCACACTGACGAAAGGAAAGTGAATGAGCCAAAATCCAATAGCTATCTTTCTCCATGGAAAAAGCGAACTAGAAAGACAATTATCCATTGTATCAAGCTCAAAGAGTTTCTGTTTGATGAGTGGAGTAAGGTAAGAAGTAAATGTTGAGAATGGGGAAAACAAATTGAGAAAATTTTAATTAGTCATGCTTTATGTTATATCAATATCAAGATGGGAGGAACACTATGAAATTAAGAGATATATTAGACAAAGAATTTGAAGAGATTGTTACAGAGTTTCAAAATAGAGGAATAATATTTGAAGGTCAATTTAAAATAATGACTTCAATGTTTTGTAAGAAATATTCAATGGGGTTCTGTAAATTACTGAAAGAAGAAACAGGATTAAACGTGTGGTATGGTTATCAGGTACCTTATTTTTTCTATTACGATAGTGAAAGGTACGATAATAAAACGGCTTCTCTTGTTGCAGAAGAGTACCAAATTAAAAAAGGGAATTTGTAATAATTTCCGTAGAGGAGTTATAAAACAGTAAATATTTATTATGAGGTTGCAGATTAAATGGGCAAAGTAATGAGACAATATAATGAATTTTATATAAAATTGCAAAAAGAGTTTAAACTGGCTCATAATATGACCATA
>NZ_RJNY01000038.1:0-4844 GCF_003942795.1 Streptococcus mitis | reverse complement strand
CCTATCAAATACATTTCTTACAAATCGCCCATTTGCATTTTTATTTTCAGGATTGTTACTATGTAATTCTAAATATTTTTTTAATGTTTCTTTTGCAGAATCATGCAAAATGTATTTATCATTTAATCTTTTTTCGTTTATAGCTTTAAGATTTCGTTTTTCGGAATCTGAAATATCCTTCTTGTCAATTTTTTTATTAGCTCTTTCAACTTGTTCTTTTAGATTTTTTTCTCTTACTTCTCTGTCCTTTATATACTCGCTATTAGATTTTGCACCTTTACTTTTATTAAGTGATTCGTTTGTTGCAGCAAAATTTTCTGATTTATTTGCTAAATCAACAGTCNCTATATCAGCAATTTTCCTCCATGGATTTTCAAAAATTTGTTTACGTGCTACAACATGATCCAGATTAACCTTTTCATTAATTTTCAAAGTTTTACCAGTATACTCATCTTTTAAGGTTCCAGATCTTAGCTTATCTTTCATATTATTTTTTGCATCTTTGAATCTTTTATCTTCCAGAATATTTTTACCTATTACTTTAGTATACTCTTTTGGTTTATCTATATTATCATTATACTGCTTGAGAAGAGTATCACTTGTCATATCTAAACCAATCTGATTCCCAAATTGATTCCAAATTTCATCTAAAATAACTTCACTTAACTTATCAGGTGATCCTATTTCTTTAAACTCTGTTTGTAACGATTCAAGATTAGAAAATTCCATCTCAAATTGTTGCTCAAGTAGTTCTTCCAATTCATCGTAATTTAAACTTTGTAATTCATCTACTTCTTCAGTATTCAATACTAATAATTCATTTTCCACCGCTTTCTATCCCCCCTTCAACGCTTCAAACTTCGCTTTCATAGTTGGATTTTTTCGGGTCAATTTTTTAACCGAAACATCTTCCAATTTGTTATTTGCGAGGCGGAGTTGGTTTTCGGATGTGGTTAGGAATTTTTTGACCTCTTCCATGCGTTTGATGGCCTTGTCGATCTCATCAATAGCTTTGCCAAAGTTGGTCGAAGCAGAGTTGTAGTTCTTGGCAAAGGCTAGTTTAAAGGCGTCCAAATCTTCCTCAAAGTGAGTGATATCAATGTTTTGTTCACGGACAAGTGCCAACTCTTGCTTATATTTCAAAGAATTAAGCGCTGCATTACGCAAGAGTCCAATCAACTGGATAAATAACTGAGGACGGACAACGTACATTTTTTCATACTCATGACTGACATCCACAATCCCTGTATTAAAGTAGTCGTTATCCGCTTCTAGCATGGTCACCAGAACCGCATATTCGCAGTTTTTCTCCCGACGGTCCTTGTCCAATTCCTTGTAAAAATCCGAGTTCTTGTGCTTTTTCTCTGTTCCATCCGCTTCATTTTTCATTTCAAACATGATGGAAATAATTTCCACTCCATTTTCATCACATTCACGGAAGATAAAGTCTCCCTTAGAACCACGCGCAGAAACCTTGTTATCCTTCTCAAAGTAGGCATTTGGAAAGGCAAAACTACGAACCTTGTTAAACTCACTCTCTGCATACTGTTCCAAACTTTCCCCGATAGCTTTTGTAGATTGTTGGGCTTTGAAATTCTTGTAGAATTCGACTTGTTCACTGGCTGCCTTAAGCTGGGCTTCGTAATTCTGCTTAACAGAAGCCAAAGACAGCTCATTTTCCTTTTCTTGCAAGAGGAGCTGGTTTTTGACCTGATCACGTTCTTTTTCTAAGTCAGAAAGGGTCTTTTGCAGTTGATTTTCATGCTCCAAACGCAAGGTCGCCAATTTGTTTTCCAAAGCCTGTACTTCCTTGTCCTTAGCCAATAGGGCCTCATGACTTGTCTGTTCAACTTCTTTCTTAGCCAATTCTTTTTCTGTATCAAAGTTTTGGATTTGACTCTGCAATTGAGCGATTTCTTGATCCTTCTGAGCCAGTTTAGACTGTTGCTCATTCATGGCCTTTTGCTCAGCCAAGGCCAGCTCCTGCTTCATTCGATCGTGCAATTCCTTATCAAACTCAGCAGTTCTCACTTGGGACAAGAGTTCGGCATACTGACTCTCATTTACTGTAAAGACTTCCCCACAGTTGGGACATTTGATTTCGTTCATAACTTTCCTCTTTCTAGACTTCTGTAACCATTATATCATGCCTGAGGGAAAATCAAAAACAATGAGTCGAAACCCACTGTTTATATCTTTTACTTTAAATTTTTTCCAAGGCCAAGCGCAAATCTTCAATCAAATCCTCTACATTTTCAAGACCGATCGACAAGCGGATTTGGTTGGGTGTGACACCTGCTGCTTCTAGATCTTTTTCTGACAACTGACCGTGAGTGGTTGTCGCAGGATGGACAACAAGCGATTTGGCATCTGCTACGTTAGCAAGGTCAGAGAAGATTTCCAAATTATCAATCACCTTGCGAGCTTCTGCCTCTCCACCTTTGACATGGAAGGTAAAGATTGAACCAACACCTTTTGGCAAATATTTCTCAGCCAAGGCATGGTAAGGACTGTCCGCTAGTTTTGGATAATTTACCTTCTCTACCTTAGGATGATTTACAAGGAAATCAACAATTTTCTCTGCATTTTGCACGTGACGTTCAACACGAAGGGAGAGAGTTTCAAGCCCTTGGAGCAAGAGAAAGGCATTAAATGGTGACAAGGCAGCACCTGTATCACGGAGCAATTGAACACGAACAGCGATAATAAAGGCTGCTGCACCCACATCACGAGTATAGCTCAAGTTGTGGTAACTTGGGTCTTCCTCAACAAATTGAGGGAACTTCCCTGAAGCTGCCCAATCAAAACGACCGCTATCGACAATCACTCCTCCAATAGTCGTACCATGTCCACCGATAAACTTAGTTGCTGAGTGAATGGCAATATCTACACCGTGAGAGAAGACGTTAATCAAATATGGTGTGGCAAAGGTGTTGTCCGAAACAAGAGGAATCTGGTGTTTATGCGCAATCTCAGCCAATTTTTCCAAGTCAGGAATGTTAATCAAGGGATTCCCCAAGGTTTCAATCAAGACAAGCTTGGTATTGTCATTGATAGCTGCTTCCACTTCTTCCAAATTATCCACATCCACAAAGGTTGTTGTGATACCATAACGAGGAAGAGTTTCCTTCAAGAGGTTGAAGGTCCCACCGTAAATAGTTGACGCAGCCACCACATGGTCGCCTGCGTGAGCAAGCGCCAAAATAGTGTAGGTTACAGCAGCCATACCTGATGCTGTCGCTAGTGCTCCAACACCACCTTCAAGAGCAGCGATTCTTTCTTCAAATGCCGCTGTTGTAGGGTTGGTAATACGAGTATAAATGTTCCCTGGTTTTCTCAAGGCAAACAAATCGGCACCTTCTTGCGTGTCATCAAAAATGAAGGATGTTGTTTGATAAATCGGTACTGCACGAGACTTAGTCGCTGGATCAACTACTTGCCCAGCATGCAATTGTAGGGTTTCAAATTTAAAATCACGAGTCATAAGACGACCTCCAAATAGCTTCATTAGGGATATTGTATCATCTTGTGCTAGTCTTTTCCAATACCGTTTTTCTATATTTTGATATAAGGAACAACTATGACTAGTCTTACACATCAAACAAAAAAGCACGATTAACTCGTGCTCATTTCTTTAATCGACATAAGTATCTTCGTTTTTATTGAGGAAGGCGTATGGTAAGCCCATCAAGAGACCTCCACCGATAAAGTTCCCGACAAAGGTTACACCCCAGTGACGAAGAATATTAGGTATGTCAAAGTTAGCAATTGAATCAGCTGCAACACTAAACTTAACAATCGCAAAAGAAGCAAAGTTCGCAGCAATGTGTTCGTTTGTTAAGAATACAAACATGTAAATTGCTGATAAGACAAGCCAAAGTTTGGCGCCACCGTCTTTCACCAAAACGAATGAAAGAATGGCAATGTTTACAAAGATATTGGCTAAAATACCTTCAAGTAAGACTAACTCATTGGAACGACCTAACTTCATCTCTACAACCCCTGAAATGAAGCTATCATGTGTCAGATTTGCATAGGCTGCTGAGTGGGCAAAGCCCCAACCTGCTATCAAGGCTCCGATGAGATTGAACAAGGTACAGTAAAGTAAAATCTCAGCTGTTTTTCTCCAAGAGATTTTCTTCAAGAAACTACCAGCTGTTAAAAACATCATATTTGAAGTTACCAGTTCAGCATTCAAGAAAACAATGTAGGCCAATCCCCAAGCAAAAACGAATGGGAAAAGGAAGCGACCACTACCTGGTGCGATCTTATTAATCAAGTCAGCCCCAACTGCACCCGCAGCTGTACTAAATGTTAGAAAAGCACCTGCAAACATGGAACGAATCGCATACTTAAACTTACTTTGGCTATAAAGACTTTCTTTCTTCTTGCAAGCAAATTCAATCTTTGAAATAAATTCTGAAGAGACCATAAAATACTCCTAAACTTTTATTTGTGAATATTATAACATAAAGCACGCATTTTGAAAAGCCTTTCTTGTATACGTTTTCTACAAAGAAAATCAAGGCATTGGAGGAATTCCATAAATCTCTCCTTTACCCATTAACAGAAAAACATTTCAATGTTTCAAATTGATCATCCAAAAATTCAAACTCAAATAGGTGCCAGTAATCGAAGGTTTGCTCACAATAACTAACTGTTCCTTGATTGTAGTCAATGATAGGTTTCCCCAGCTTGTTCTTCACATCTTCCTCGCTGACTTCTCCATACATTTCCTTAAGATCAGCTAGCATAAAGTTGATAATTCTATTGAGATTTTCCTGATAATTTTTTGATAACAGTTCAACTTTATCTATAAAGTCACAATCAGGCTCTTCGTCCCA
>NZ_RJNY01000037.1:0-4935 GCF_003942795.1 Streptococcus mitis | reverse complement strand
AGCTAAGCGACTTCCATATCTCACAGGGGGCAACCCCCAACTACTTCCGGCGTTCTAGGGCTTAACTACTGTGTTCGGCATGGGTACAGGTGTATCTCCTAGGCTATCGTCACTTAACTCTGAGTAATACCTACTCAAAATTGAATATCTATCAAATAATTAGAAAACCTCACGCTTCGTATTCTCAGTTACTTTGGATAAGTCCTCGAGCTATTAGTATTAGTCCGCTACATGTGTCGCCACACTTCCACTTCTAACCTATCTACCTGATCATCTCTCAGGGCTCTTACTGATATAAAATCATGGGAAATCTCATCTTGAGGTGGGTTTCACACTTAGATGCTTTCAGCGTTTATCCCTTCCCTACATAGCTACCCAGCGATGCCTTTGGCAAGACAACTGGTACACCAGCGGTAAGTCCACTCTGGTCCTCTCGTACTAGGAGCAGATCCTCTCAAATTTCCTACGCCCGCGACGGATAGGGACCGAACTGTCTCACGACGTTCTGAACCCAGCTCGCGTGCCGCTTTAATGGGCGAACAGCCCAACCCTTGGGACCGACTACAGCCCCAGGATGCGACGAGCCGACATCGAGGTGCCAAACCTCCCCGTCGATGTGAACTCTTGGGGGAGATAAGCCTGTTATCCCCAGGGTAGCTTTTATCCGTTGAGCGATGGCCCTTCCATACGGAACCACCGGATCACTAAGCCCGACTTTCGTCCCTGCTCGAGTTGTTGCTCTCGCAGTCAAGCTCCCTTATACCTTTACACTCTGCGAATGATTTCCAACCATTCTGAGGGAACCTTTGGGCGCCTCCGTTACCTTTTAGGAGGCGACCGCCCCAGTCAAACTGCCCGTCAGACACTGTCTCCGATAGGGATAACCTATCCGGGTTAGAGTGGCCATAACACAAGGGTAGTATCCCAACAACGTCTCCTTCGAAACTGGCGTCCCGATCTCTTAGACTCCTACCTATCCTGTACATGTGGTACAGACACTCAATATCAAACTGCAGTAAAGCTCCATGGGGTCTTTCCGTCCTGTCGCGGGTAACCTGCATCTTCACAGGTACTAAAATTTCACCGAGTCTCTCGTTGAGACAGTGCCCAAATCATTACGCCTTTCGTGCGGGTCGGAACTTACCCGACAAGGAATTTCGCTACCTTAGGACCGTTATAGTTACGGCCGCCGTTTACTGGGGCTTCAATTCATACCTTCGAGTTACCTCTAAGCACTCCTCTTAACCTTCCAGCACCGGGCAGGCGTCACCCCCTATACATCATCTTACGATTTAGCAGAGAGCTGTGTTTTTGATAAACAGTTGCTTGGGCCTATTCACTGCGGCTGACGTAAAGTCAGCACCCCTTCTCCCGAAGTTACGGGGTCATTTTGCCGAGTTCCTTAACGAGAGTTCTCTCGCTCACCTGAGGCTACTCGCCTCGACTACCTGTGTCGGTTTGCGGTACGGGTAGAGTATGTTTAACGCTAGAAGCTTTTCTTGGCAGTGTGACGTCACTAACTTCGCTACTAAACTTCGCTCCCCATCACAGCTCAATGTTATAGAATTAAGCATTTGACTCAATTCACACCTCACTGCTTAGACAGACACTTCCATTCGTCTGCTTTAGTTAGCCTACTGCGTCCCTCCATCACTACATACTCTAGTACAGGAATATCAACCTGTTGTCCATCGGATACACCTTTCGGTCTCTCCTTAGGTCCCGACTAACCCAGGGCGGACGAGCCTTCCCCTGGAAACCTTAGTCTTACGGTGGACAGGATTCTCACCTGTCTTTCGCTACTCATACCGGCATTCTCACTTCTATGCGTTCCAGCGCTCCTCACGGTACACCTTCTCCACACATAGAACGCTCTCCTACCATACCTATAAAGGTATCCACAGCTTCGGTAAATTGTTTTAGCCCCGGTACATTTTCGGCGCAGGGTCACTCGACTAGTGAGCTATTACGCACTCTTTGAATGAATAGCTGCTTCTAAGCTAACATCCTAGTTGTCTGTGCAACCCCACATCCTTTTCCACTTAACAATTATTTTGGGACCTTAGCTGGTGGTCTGGGCTGTTTCCCTTTCGACTACGGATCTTAGCACTCGCAGTCTGACTGCCGACCATAATTCTTTGGCATTCGGAGTTTATCTGAGATTGGTAATCCGGGATGGACCCCTCACCCAAACAGTGCTCTACCTCCAAGAATCTTTATGTCGACGCTAGCCCTAAAGCTATTTCGGAGAGAACCAGCTATCTCCAAGTTCGTTTGGAATTTCTCCGCTACCCACAAGTCATCCAAGCACTTTTCAACGTGCCCTGGTTCGGTCCTCCAGTGCGTCTTACCGCACCTTCAACCTGCTCATGGGTAGGTCACATGGTTTCGGGTCTACGACATAATACTAAAGCGCCCTATTCAGACTCGGTTTCCCTACGGCTCCGTCTCTTCAACTTAACCTCGCATCATATCGTAACTCGCCGGTTCATTCTACAAAAGGCACGCTCTCACCCATTAACGGGCTCGAACTTGTTGTAGGCACACGGTTTCAGGTTCTATTTCACTCCCCTCCCGGGGTGCTTTTCACCTTTCCCTCACGGTACTGGTTCACTATCGGTCACTAGGGAGTATTTAGGGTTGGGAGATGGTCCTCCCAGATTCCGACGGGATTTCTCGTGTCCCGCCGTACTCAGGATTCTGCTAGGTACAAAGACTATTTTAAATACGAGGCTCTTACTCTCTTTGGCTGATCTTCCCAAATCATTCTTCTATAATCTTTGAGTCCACATTGCAGTCCTACAACCCCGAAGAGTAAACTCTTCGGTTTGCCCTTCTGCCGTTTCGCTCGCCGCTACTAAGGCAATCGCTTTTGCTTTCTCTTCCTGCAGCTACTTAGATGTTTCAGTTCACTGCGTCTTCCTCCTCATATCCTTAACAGATATGGGTAACAGGTAGTACCTGTTGGGTTCCCCCATTCGGAAATCCCTGGATCATCGCTTACTTACAGCTACCCAAGGCATATCGTCGTTTGTCACGTCCTTCTTCGGCTCCTAGTGCCAAGGCATCCACCGTGCGCCCTTATTAACTTAACCTTATTTTCTGACCTTTCAGTCATAAACTCTTTTAATACTACAGCGTTTCGGTTTATTTTCTTGTTACTATTTGATATAGATATTCAATTTTCAATGTGCATTACTTGGTGATCTCTCACCAATGGAGCCTAGCGGGATCGAACCGCTGACCTCCTGCGTGCAAAGCAGGCGCTCTCCCAGCTGAGCTAAGGCCCCACAAGACCTCTCAAGACTAAACAAGACCAATGTGCAGTTCCTTATCCTTAGAAAGGAGGTGATCCAGCCGCACCTTCCGATACGGCTACCTTGTTACGACTTCACCCCAATCATCTATCCCACCTTAGGCGGCTGGCTCCTTACGGTTACCTCACCGACTTCGGGTGTTACAAACTCTCGTGGTGTGACGGGCGGTGTGTACAAGGCCCGGGAACGTATTCACCGCGGCGTGCTGATCCGCGATTACTAGCGATTCCGACTTCATGTAGGCGAGTTGCAGCCTACAATCCGAACTGAGACTGGCTTTAAGAGATTAGCTTGCCGTCACCGGCTTGCGACTCGTTGTACCAGCCATTGTAGCACGTGTGTAGCCCAGGTCATAAGGGGCATGATGATTTGACGTCATCCCCACCTTCCTCCGGTTTATTACCGGCAGTCTCGCTAGAGTGCCCAACTAAATGATGGCAACTAACAATAGGGGTTGCGCTCGTTGCGGGACTTAACCCAACATCTCACGACACGAGCTGACGACAACCATGCACCACCTGTCACCTCTGTCCCGAAGGAAAACTCTATCTCTAGAGCGATCAGAGGGATGTCAAGACCTGGTAAGGTTCTTCGCGTTGCTTCGAATTAAACCACATGCTCCACCGCTTGTGCGGGCCCCCGTCAATTCCTTTGAGTTTCAACCTTGCGGTCGTACTCCCCAGGCGGAGTGCTTAATGCGTTAGCTGCGGCACTAAACCCCGGAAAGGGCCTAACACCTAGCACTCATCGTTTACGGCGTGGACTACCAGGGTATCTAATCCTGTTTGCTCCCCACGCTTTCGAGCCTCAGCGTCAGTTACAAGCCAGAGAGCCGCTTTCGCCACCGGTGTTCCTCCATATATCTACGCATTTCACCGCTACACATGGAATTCCACTCTCCCCTCTTGCACTCAAGTTAAACAGTTTCCAAAGCGTACTATGGTTAAGCCACAGCCTTTAACTTCAGACTTATCTAACCGCCTGCGCTCGCTTTACGCCCAATAAATCCGGACAACGCTCGGGACCTACGTATTACCGCGGCTGCTGGCACGTAGTTAGCCGTCCCTTTCTGGTAAGATACCGTCACAGTGTGAACTTTCCACTCTCACACTCGTTCTTCTCTTACAACAGAGCTTTACGATCCGAAAACCTTCTTCACTCACGCGGCGTTGCTCGGTCAGACTTCCGTCCATTGCCGAAGATTCCCTACTGCTGCCTCCCGTAGGAGTCTGGGCCGTGTCTCAGTCCCAGTGTGGCCGATCACCCTCTCAGGTCGGCTATGTATCGTCGCCTTGGTGAGCCGTTACCTCACCAACTAGCTAATACAACGCAGGTCCATCTGGTAGTGATGCAATTGCACCTTTTAAGCAAATGTCATGCAACATCTACTATTATGCGGTATTAGCTATCGTTTCCAATAGTTATCCCCCGCTACCAGGCAGGTTACCTACGCGTTACTCACCCGTTCGCAACTCATCCAGAAGAGCAAGCTCCTCCTTCAGCGTTCTACTTGCATGTATTAGGCACGCCGCCAGCGTTCGTCCTGAGCCAGGATCAAACTCTCATTAAAAGTTTGAGTTCTCACTCATTTCTGTCACTGACAGATTTATTGTTTTTT
>NZ_RJNY01000036.1:0-5518 GCF_003942795.1 Streptococcus mitis | reverse complement strand
CTATTTTTAAGACCTTTTTGAAAGATAAGTACAAGATCATGAATGCACTGGAACTTCCCTACTCAAACGCAAAACTGGAGGCTACCAATAACCTCATCAAAGTCATCAAGCGAAATGCTTTTGGCTTTCGGAACTTTGACAACTTTAAAACTAGAATTCTCATTGCTTTGAACATCAAAAAGGAGAGAACCAATTTGGTCCTCTCCAGGGTATAGCTTTTCATCAACCCACTACAGTTGACAAAGAGCCAAAATAGAAAATAGTTTATGGTATAATAGACAAAAACACTTGTATTAGAAAGAAATTATGTCTAAAGAGATTGATATTGAGTATTACCACCAACTAGCACTGCAAAAGCAGAAGGAGCACCGCAAAGTGTTAGCTAATCTAAAGAAAAAACCTCCTAAAAACTTAGATAAGATTGCCCAGCAGATTCACCAAGAAGTTTTTGATGAGATTGATTGTACCGCCTGCGCGAATTGTTGCAAGACATTGGGGCCTGACTTTAAGGAAGCCGATATTACCCGTATTGCTAAGTACTTTAAGATGAAATTACCAGCTTTTGAAGCGGAATTCCTTCAGGTAGATGAAGATGGGGACAAGGTTTTCAAATCCATGCCTTGCCCCTTTCTAGGAGGAGACAATCTCTGCTCCATCTACGACGTTCGACCAAAGGCCTGTCGAGAGTTCCCCCATACAGATCGTAAAAAGATCCATCAAATTAATCATTTGACGATTAAGAATACCTTGACCTGCCCAGCAGCTTATCTCTTTGTTGAGAAATTAAAAGATAAGTTATAAGGATTTGAACCTTTAAATCTTGTACAAATATTCTAGGGCGGAAGTATCTTGTATTTGCTAGAATATAGTTAGAATTGAACACGGCTTAAAAGCTGCGTGAAAAAGATGAAATTTTCTCGGAGCAGGAGCCCCTCCGTAAATTTTCCAATTTTCACTTTGCTTTTAACGTCCTTTGTATCTTATGGAGGTAAGAAAAAAAGAATATGATGCATCAATTCAATCGAACCATGGATTATTTGGAGCAGCAGCTGACTGGAGAAGTGGATATGAAAAGATTTCAGCAACTATCGGGCTATTCTTACCCTCTCTTTAGCAGGCTATTTTCTATCCTGGCAGATATGACATTAGCAGAATACTTGCGCAATCGCAGGCTGTCAGAGGCTGTGATGGATTTGCGGGAAAGCTATGAGAAAGTCATTGACATAGCAATGAAATATGGCTATGACTCTGCGGATGCTTTCAGCTCAGCCTTCAAGAAATTCCATGGGGCAACTCCCTCAGAAGTTCGAAATGGAAAACCTTATCGGGTTTTTCCTAAACTTCAATTATCCTTAAAAATCACAGGAGGAAAGAACATGGATATCAAGATTCAAAAGAAACCTGCATTTTCCGTGGCAGGCGTCCTATTGGAAGCTATTGACAATAGCCAGTGTCCGTCTGCATGGGAGCAGCTCTATGCCAATCACAGCTTTGAAAGGCTAGAGAGTCTAGGCAGTGGCCAATCTTTTGGTGTCTGCTCGGATGTCAAAGAAGGCGAAATCATCAACTACATGGCGGCTTATGATGTGACGGATAAAGCGAAAGCAGAAGCCCTAGGCCTTTCTATCAAGGAAATCCCAGCATCTGAATATGCTATCGTCCCAGTCAAAGGCCCTATACCAGCTAGCATTCACAATGCTTGGAAATATGTCTTGGAGGTCTTTTTCCCAGAAACTGGCTATCGCCACTCAGGTGCACCAGACTTTGAAGTTTATTCCGAAGGTGATATGTCGTCACCAGACTATCAAATGGAACTCTGGATACCGGTGATTAAGAACTAGATCATTTTCTGACAATTTATAAAGATGCAAATCGAACTCTGTAGAAGATACCTTTTACAGAGTTTTTCTTTATTTGGAATCGGGGATTTCTAAGAAAAACAATAAGTCTTATTTTGCTTAAATTTAAGTATAAGGAATTTTTAAGCATTTACTTGTATACTTTTCCAATCATCAAAGAAAGAGGTGTAAATATGAACTATCTAGTTATTCCAGCTTACGAACCTGACTACAATCTCATTAAATTGGTTGAAAAGATTCACAATAAGAGCAATTTTTACATCATTGTCATTGATGATGGAAGTTCGGCAGAATGCCAAGACATTTTTGCTCGAGCAGCGAATTTTGCGACGGTGCTTCACCACCAGGTCAATCAAGGAAAAGGGCAAGCTCTGAAAACAGCTTTTGAGCACATTCAGTCTCTCAATAAGCCAGGGACTGTGGTTACAGCGGATGCAGATGGCCAACACAGAATCTGGGACATCTTTCGTAGCTTGACCAAATCAAATGAAAATCCTAATACACTTGTCCTTGGTGTCCGTGCCTTTACTGGCAAGGTTCCCTTGCGTAGTCGTTTTGGAAACAGCTTGACTCGTATCTTGTTTAAACTGCAAACGGGTGTCGCTGTATCCGACACACAGACAGGATTACGTGCCTTTTCAACGGATATGATTCCTTTTATGCTCAAGATAGAAGGACAACGGTATGAATACGAGATGAATATGCTCCTCGAAGCAAGCCAAGCCTACCCAATCCTAGAAGTTCCGATTGAAACAGTCTATATCAACGACAATGAGGCTTCTCACTTCCGACCTATTCGGGATGGCTTGATGATTTATAAAAATATTTTAAAGTTTGCACTCTCGTCTTTTAGTAGTTTTATCGTAGATTATGTGGTCTACGCTCTCTCTATTCTATGCTTGAGCTTTATTCCAACAGGTCTTCGTGTTCTCCTCTCAAATGGTTTGGCACGTGTGACTAGCTCCATCTTTAACTTTTCTACCAACAAAAAATTGGTCTTTAAGAACAAGGCGAGCAGTTTTAAAACAGGATCAGGCTATTTTGGATTAGCAGTTGGTCTCTTTATCTTAGACACCATCCTGATTCGACTCTTTAATTCGGGTCTTGGAGTTAACTTGCTAATCGCGAAGATTTTTGTTGGAATCATGCTCTTTATCCTCTCTTGGACAGTTCAAACCCGCTTTATTTTCAAAGAAAGGACTTGTAGCCCATTATGAAAGTTTTAAAGAAACCCTATCTATACGCCTCGGTCTTGGGCTTGCTCCTGACAAGCTCCTTTACCTATTCGATGTTGAAGACCTTTGTACTCGCTGAAACGATTTCCACTGTATCCAATACAAGCTCAACGTCTAACACCACAGCAGCAAGTCAGGCAGCAAAAAATGCCCAGGTGACGGATACTAGCTATTCAGATGGAAATATCAGTGTCAATCTCACTGAAAAGACTGTGAATGAAACGCAGGTCTATGTGGCAGATATAACCCTTAGTTCATCGGATTATCTAAAAACAGCCCTAGCTCAAAACTCCTATGGAACCAACGTCACAGCTAAAACCTCTGTAACGGCTGCTGAAAACAATGCTATTCTAGCTGTCAACGGTGACTACTATGGAGCTAATAGCTCTGGTTATGTTATCCGTAATGGAGTTGTCTATCGGGACAGTGTCCGTGAAGACGCTAGTAACGGTGACCTTGCCATTTACAAGGACGGCTCCTTTAAAATCATCTACGAGGACCAAGTTTCAGCCGATCAGTTGGTTCAGGACGGTGTCGTCAATCTACTGGCATTTGGTCCGTCTCTAGTTGAGAATGGAGAAATATCCGTTGATACCAATACAGAAGTCGGTCAAGCCATGTCATCGAATCCTCGTACAGCCATCGGGATTATCAATGAAAATCACTACATCATCGTCGTTTCGGATGGTCGTACCGCTGAAAGCAAGGGCTTATCACTTTACCAGATGGCAGAAGTGATGAAATCTTACGGAGTGAAGACGGCCTATAACCTTGATGGTGGTGGTTCCTCAACTCTCTACTTTAACGGTCAGGTAATCAATAAGCCGACTACAGGTGGAAGCAAGATATCAGAAAGGGCGGTGAGTGATATTGTCTACATTGGTTACTAAAATCAAAAACAAACGCCTCAGAAAGACACTCGTTGGCTATAGTCTTCTCACTATTTTCTTCTTTGCATTGAGCCGTATCTATGAGTCCTTTAGTTTTGGGGAGACCTCGCTTCATATGCACTATCTCTTTGCAGTTCCTCTACTAGGAGGCGCCATTCTTTCACTTTTGTTGAAAATCATGCCAAACTTAGGACGACTCAGCCTAAACTTGTGGAACTCGGCAGTTGCAGTCCTAACAGCTGGAATGCTCTTTCGAGGTATTGTCAATCTATCAGGTCGTTCAACGACCTTAGATCAACCTTACTGGTATGTTGGACTAGCCTTTGCTATTTTGGCTATCGCCTCGCTTTTCTTTCATAAGAAAAACAGTCAAGAATTAGCTTAAAAATTGAAAACTGGTTGTTGAGAGAAGCAGCCAGTTTTCTTGTTGAAGTTCATGACTATAGATCACCAATACCCATATTTTTTGTTTGGATTTTATGGGGCATACGAATAGTTTTCTCGGTATAATAGTTCCATAGAAGATAAGGAGGCAGGAATATGCAGATGTATTTTGGTGATGTGTCGCTTTGCTATAGCTATTCATTGGCAATGGCACTGGATGCCTATGGTTATGATTTTAAAGCAGATTTTTTAGAGGCAATCATGGCGATGGGTAATGGCGCTAGTATCGTAAAGGAAGATGAGCAGAACCCTCTAGTATTCTTTGATAATGGAATACCAGATCTTTCCATCTCTCATTCCTTAAAAATACTAGGGTTTGACTATGAAGACTTCTATTTAAAGGATGGATCGGAAGTAGATTTGGAAGAGGTTAAAGGAAAGTTGGAAACATTTCTGTCCAATGGACCTGTCGTACTGGGACCTCTTGATATGGGACTTCTGACTTACAACCCCAATCACACAATCCTTTATGGCGTGGATCACTTCGTAACCGTGTATGACATTGATGATCAGTATCTCTATTTGCATGATCCAGCTGGTTTTGCCTGTATGAAGGTTGCTTTTAATGACATCTTAGAAGCTTGGAAGGCAGAGGCTATTGACTATAAGCGTGGATCTTACTCCATGTGGGGAAATTTTAAGAAGGTCAAGAGTCCTAGTCAGACTGAAATCTATCAGGAAACATCAAGGATTATGAAGAACCGATATCTGAATGGCCAAAACGGTGTTTTGGAATGCTATGCAAAAGCAGTTGCTGAAAATGGCTTAAATACGGAACAAAAACAATTGCATCAGTATTTCAGCTTTAAACTTGCGGCTGTTCGAAATCTCTATCTCAGTAAGTTCTTAAAAGTTCATGATCCAGAAGGGGCAAGATTAAAAGAGGAATTGGCTACTCTATTTGGCCAAGCCCACCTTTCGTGTTTAAAAGAAGACTACCAAGAACTATCCCGCTTGCTCTGTCAGATAGCAGAAGTAGATGGTCTCTTTAAAGATTTATATGTAAAGTAGTGACTATAAGCATAAAAAAAATAGTTCGTAAAAGCGGTTTTTCGTAAAACGAAGAACTGCGTTTTGAATTGTTAACAAC
>NZ_RJNY01000035.1:0-7907 GCF_003942795.1 Streptococcus mitis | reverse complement strand
CAGTAGTTAAGCCCTAGAACGCCGGAAGTAGTTGGGGGTTGCCCCCTGTGAGATATGGAAGTCGCTTAGCTCGAGGGAGTTTAGCTTAGTTGTAATTGAGAGGAAATCGAAATTACAATCGGCGGATGAGAGAAACGAAGTTTCTTACCGTTGGCTGAGCTAGACTCCACCCTTTGGGAGTTTAGCTCAGCTGGGAGAGCATCTGCCTTACAAGCAGAGGGTCAGCGGTTCGATCCCGTTAACTCCCATATAGGTCCCGTAGTGTAGCGGTTATCACGTCGCCCTGTCACGGCGAAGATCGCGGGTTCGATTCCCGTCGGGACCGTTTAAGATAACGGAAGTTATTTTAGACTCGTTAGCTCAGTTGGTAGAGCAATTGACTTTTAATCAATGGGTCACTGGTTCGAGCCCAGTACGGGTCATATTTGCGGGTTTGGCGGAATTGGCAGACGCACCAGATTTAGGATCTGGCGCTTAACGGCGTGGGGGTTCAAGTCCCTTAACCCGCATAATAGAAAGCAGCCGGCTTAGCTCAGTTGGTAGAGCATCTGATTTGTAATCAGAGGGTCGCGTGTTCAAGTCATGTAGCCGGCATTTTTTTATATAGAATAAGAGGTCGATGCGAACGTAGTTCAGTGGTAGAACACCACCTTGCCAAGGTGGGGGTCGCGGGTTCGAATCCCGTCGTTCGCTTAGAGAGGCCGGGGTGGCGGAACTGGCAGACGCACAGGACTTAAAATCCTGCGATTGGTAACGATGAACTGGCAGACGCACAGGACTTAAAATCCTGCGATTGGTAACGATCGTACCGGTTCGATTCCGGTCCTCGGCATATAATGATGAGCACCCTTAGCTCAACTGGATAGAGTACCTGACTACGAATCAGGCGGTTAGAGGTTCGACTCCTCTAGGGTGCATTTTTTTATTTAACGCGGGAAGTAGCTCAGCTTGGTAGAGTACTTGGTTTGGGACCAAGGTGTCGCAGGTTCGAATCCTGTCTTCCCGATCGATTAAGGGGATACTTAAGGGTATCTTTTTTATATGTGTTAAGGAGATTCTGAGAATCTTCTTTTTTGTGGCTCTTTGTCAACTGTAGTGGATTGAAGTCAGCTAAGATCTAGAAAGGACGAATTTTGTCCTTTCTTTTTTGATGTTCAGAGTTATGAAAATCATTTCTTGAAGCTGCATTCATCCCAAGACATGCGAGTTGGAAGAAAAGATAAATCTGTCTTGAATTTGAATTCTTTCAATTTACGAATGACTGTCGAAGTAGAGACAGATAGACTTTCTGCAATAGCTGTCATAGGGACTTTCTCGATTAATTTTTGAGTGATTTTCTGGTTGACGATGGTCGCGATTTGGTGATTTTTCTTGACGAGAGAGGTTTCGGCGACCGCTATTTTCGAACACTGATAACACTTAAAACGTCGCTTTCTAAGGAGAATTCTAGTAGGCATACCAGTTGTTTCAAGGTAAGGAATTTTGGAAGGTTTTTGGAAGTCATATTTCTTCATTTGATTTCCGCAATCAGGACAAGATGGGGCGTCGTAGTCCAGTTTAGCGATGATTTCCTTGTGTGTATCTCTATTAACAACATCCATAATTTGGATATTAGAGTCTTTGATATCGAGTAGTCTTGTGATAAAATGTAATGGTTCCATATGATTCTTTCTAATGATGGTTTGGTCGCTTTTCATTATAGATCATATGGGACTTTTTTCTACAACAAAATAGGCTCCATAATATCCATAGGGGATTTACCCACTACAAATATTATAGAGCCCTTTTTTGTTTTTAAGGAATGAATTTAGGAAAACTAGTAGTGCTTAAGGAATGGTACTAGTCATATATTTTCTTTAATTATGGTAAAATAGTATGAGAATAATGTGAGGAAAATGAATGTCAAGTAAGTTTGAAATTTTAATGAATCAACTAGGAATCTCCGATCAATTGAGACGGGATCCTGCTCTTGTTGATGCCAGAATTGAGCGTGTTGTGGTTCATAAAATTAGTAAGATTTGGGAATTTCATTTTGTATTTTCTAATATTTTACCGATTGAAATCTTTTTAGAGTTAAAGAAAGGGCTTGGTGAAGAATTTTCTAAGACAGGAAACCGAGCTGTTTTCGAAATCAAGGCTCTTTCTCAAGAATTCTCTAATGAACTCTTACAGGCTTACTACAGGGAGGCTTTTTCTGAAGGTCCATGTGCAAGTCAGGGGTTTAAATCACTTTACCAGAAATTAAACGTTCGTGCGGAAGGAAATCAACTCATTATTGAAGGTTCAGAGGTGATTGATAAGGAACACTTTAAGAAAAATCATCTTCCTAATTTAACAAAGCAACTCGAAAAGTTTGGTTTTCCAGCTTTTGTATGTCAAATAGAAAAGAATGATGCTCTTACACATGAGCAGGAGGAAGCCTTCCATACGGAGAATGAACAGATTGTTCAAGCTGCCAATGAGGAAGCGCTCCGGGCTATGGAGCAACTGGAACAAATGGCCCCTCCTCCAGTAGAAGAGAAGCCAGTCTTTGATTTTCAGGCTAAAAAGGCTGCGGCAAAACCAAAATTGGATAAGGCTGAAATTACCCAGATGATTGATGTGACGACTGAGGAAAATCGTTTGGTCTTTGAAGGGGTCGTTTTTGATGTGGAGCATAAGGTGACCAGAACTGGTCGCGTTTTGATTAACTTTAAAATGACGGACTACACTTCAAGTTTTTCAATGCAAAAATGGGTTAAGAATGAAGAAGAGGCTCAGAAGTTTGACATCATTAAGAAAAATTCTTGGCTTCGTGTTCGTGGGAATGTAGAGATGAATAACTTCACACGCGATTTGACCATGAATGTGCAGGATGTGCAGGAAGTTGTTCACTATGAGCGGAAGGATTTAATGCCAGAAGGTGAGCGTCGGGTTGAGTTTCATGCTCATACTAATATGTCGACCATGGATGCTCTGCCAGAAGTAGAGGAAATCATTGCGACAGCTGCAAAGTGGGGACACAAGGCGGTTGCCATCACGGACCATGGGAACGTTCAGTCTTTCCCACATGGCTACAAAGCAGCTAAGAAAGCAGGAATTCAGCTGATCTATGGAATGGAAGCCAATATCGTTGAAGACCGTGTTCCTATCGTTTACAACGAAGTGGAGATGGACTTGTCAGAAGCAACCTACGTGGTTTTTGACGTGGAAACGACGGGACTTTCAGCCATCTATAATGACTTGATTCAGGTTGCGGCTTCTAAGATGTACAAGGGAAATGTTATTGCCGAATTTGATGAATTTATCAATCCTGGATATCCCTTGTCAGCCTTTACTACCGAGTTGACTGGAATTACAGATGACCATGTCAAAAATGCCAAACCACTAGAACAAGTTTTGCAAGAATTCCAGGAATTCTGCAAGGATACGGTTCTAGTTGCCCACAATGCTACCTTTGACGTTGGCTTTATGAATGCCAACTATGAGCGTCATGGTTTGCCTAAGATTAGCCAGCCAGTTATTGATACGCTCGAGTTTGCTAGAAATCTCTATCCTGAGTATAAACGTCATGGTTTGGGGCCGTTGACCAAGCGTT
Organism: Streptococcus mitis; assembly: GCF_003942795.1. GTDB lineage: Bacteria > Bacillota > Bacilli > Lactobacillales > Streptococcaceae > Streptococcus > Streptococcus mitis_BJ. The sequence continues at coordinate 4,330 of NZ_RJNY01000035.1, read as the reverse complement.
TTGGTGTGGCACTGGACCACCACCACATGGCCAACTACGATGCGGAAGCTACTGGTCGTTTGCTCTTCATCTTTATCAAGGATGTAGCAGAAAAACATGGTGTGACTGATCTGGCTAGACTAAATATTGATTTGATTAGTCCAGACTCTTATAAAAAAGCTCGGATCAAGCATGCGACCATCTATGTCAAGAATCAAGTAGGTCTAAAAAACATCTTTAAGCTGGTTTCTTTGTCCAATACCAAGTACTTTGAAGGGGTGCCACGAATTCCGAGAACAGTTCTAGATGCTCATCGGGAAGGTTTGATTTTAGGGTCAGCTTGCTCTGAAGGTGAAGTTTTTGACGCAGTCGTTTCCCAAGGTGTGGATGCGGCGGTTGAGGTGGCCAAGTATTATGACTTTATCGAGGTTATGCCACCAGCTATCTATGCACCATTGATTGCTAAAGAGCAGGTTAAGGATATGGAGGAACTCCAAACTATTATCAAGAGTTTGATAGATGTCGGAGACCGTCTTGGTAAACCTGTTCTGGCTACGGGAAATGTTCACTATATCGAACCAGAAGAAGAGATTTACCGTGAAATTATCGTCCGTAGTTTGGGACAGGGGGCTATGATTAACCGAACCATTGGTCACGGTGAGCATGCCCAACCAGCTCCTCTGCCAAAGGCTCATTTTCGAACAACCAATGAGATGTTGGATGAATTTGCCTTTTTGGGAGAGGAACTGGCTCGTAAACTGGTTATTGAAAACACCAATGCCTTGGCAGAAACCTTTGAGCCTGTTGAGGTGGTTAAGAGTGACTTGTACACGCCTTTCATTGACAAGGCGGAAGAAACAGTTGCTGAGTTGACCTATAAGAAAGCTTTTGAGATTTATGGAAATCCGCTGCCAGATATTGTTGATTTGCGGATTGAAAAAGAATTAACATCCATACTGGGGAATGGATTTGCCGTGATTTACCTGGCTTCCCAGATGCTGGTACAACGTTCCAATGAACGGGGCTACTTGGTGGGTTCTCGTGGATCTGTCGGTTCCAGTTTCGTTGCGACCATGATCGGGATTACGGAGGTCAATCCTCTCTCCCCTCACTATGTCTGTGGTCAGTGTCAGTACAGCGAGTTTATCACCGATGGCTCTTATGGTTCAGGATTTGATATGGCCGATAAGGATTGTCCAAATTGTGGCCACAAACTCAGTAAAAATGGGCAGGATATTCCGTTCGAGACCTTCCTTGGTTTTGATGGGGACAAGGTTCCCGATATTGACTTGAACTTTTCGGGAGAAGACCAGCCTAGCGCTCACTTGGATGTGCGTGATATCTTTGGTGAAGAATATGCCTTCCGTGCAGGAACGGTTGGTACGGTGGCTGCCAAGACTGCCTATGGTTTTGTCAAGGGCTACGAGCGGGACTATGGGAAGTTTTATCGTGATGCAGAGGTGGAACGCCTCGCTCAGGGTGCGGCTGGTGTCAAGCGGACAACAGGACAACACCCGGGAGGAATCGTTGTTATTCCGAACTACATGGATGTCTACGATTTTACGCCTGTTCAGTATCCAGCAGATGACGTGACGGCTGAATGGCAGACGACTCACTTTAACTTTCATGATATCGATGAGAATGTCCTCAAACTTGATGTACTGGGGCATGATGATCCGACCATGATTCGGAAATTGCAGGACTTGTCTGGTATTGACCCTAATGAAATCCCCATGGATGATGAAAGCGTTATGGCCCTCTTTTCTGGAACGGAAGTTTTAGGGGTGACGCCTGAGCAAATTGGAACTCCGACAGGGATGCTGGGAATTCCAGAGTTCGGAACCAACTTTGTACGTGGAATGGTAGATGAGACGCATCCGACGACTTTTGCGGAGTTACTTCAGCTGTCTGGTCTATCCCACGGTACCGATGTGTGGCTGGGGAACGCCCAGGATCTGATCAAGCAAGGGATTGCGGACCTATCGACTGTTATCGGTTGTCGGGACGATATCATGGTTTATCTCATGCATGCTGGTCTTGAACCTAAGATGGCTTTTACTATCATGGAACGGGTACGTAAGGGAATGTGGCTAAAGATTTCCGAAGAGGAGCGAAATGGTTACATCGAGGCTATGAAGGCCAATAAGGTGCCAGAGTGGTATATCGAGTCTTGTGGGAAAATCAAATATATGTTCCCTAAAGCTCACGCGGCAGCCTACGTTATGATGGCCTTGCGTGTGGCCTACTTCAAGGTTCACCATCCGATTTATTACTACTGTGCCTATTTCTCAATCCGTGCCAAGGCTTTTGATATCAAGACCATGGGGGCGGGTTTGGATGCCATCAAGCGCAAGATGCAAGAAATTGCTGAAAAGCGGAAGAACAATGAAGCCTCTAATGTGGAAATTGACCTCTATACAACTCTTGAGATTGTCAATGAAATGTGGGAACGTGGTTTCAAGTTTGGCAAACTCGATCTCTACCGTAGTCAGGCAACAGAGTTCCTCATCGATGGGGATACCCTCATTCCGCCATTTGTAGCAATGGATGGTCTGGGAGAGAACGTTGCCAAGCAATTGGTGCGCGCTCGTCAAGAGGGAGAATTCCTCTCTAAAACCGAACTACGTAAGCGTGGTGGACTTTCCTCAACTTTAGTTGAAAAGATGGATGAAATGGGAATTCTCGGCAATATGCCAGAGGATAACCAGTTGAGTCTGTTTGATGATTTGTTTTAAATAAAACTAGAAAAATAGCAATGTTTTTGAAAAATTAAAGCTAGTAAGATTAACTATCTTGATTGTGGGGACTTGAAAAAGATTGATATTGAGGACTTTGGAGTGTGTGTTAGAATCAGAATTTGTTAACTAGCTTGATGACTCTAGGAATATTGATATATTTGTAGTGGTTGTTTTCTAAAGGATATTATTTGAAAAGTGGAGTAAGATACAAGAGAAATTAATAGAGTTGAAGGATAAAGTAATGACGTATGATAGGCGAAATGCAACCGATATAATCACCAAGGAAAGGTTGGCATATTTTTAGCATTAACTGAGCTTAGAAAGCTATTAGAAAAAGAAGAAGATCATAGCACATATAAATTAATATTTGAAAAAAATGGTGGTGAAGATATTGAGATTTGTCAATCTACACGAGTAATATCAAGGCATAAAGTAAAAGCTAAGAAAAAGGGGAGATACCCGAATGATTATCGTAATGTTAGATCAATAAATTCTAAGAAATGCCCCTCTGGGTATCAAACTTTAGGAACGACTAAAGATAATAGATTTTTACATGTTATTTGTGAAGTTCAGGGATGGGATATGAATGAGGAAGTATTCCAACAAACCTATAAAGGAGCAAATTATGTACCTAATAAGAGCCGAGTTCAACTATACACCTATCCAGATAATAAAAAATATTGTGATTTGGTTAGAGGGAGCCAATCACCTATTGATAATTTTTGTGAAGAAAAAATCAAGGAAATTTTGATATATTCTAATAGTTCTTTGAAAGATGATTCGGAACATATAGAGGAGACGCTATGTGAAATTAAAGATTTAGTTTCTAGACGGATTAGTCAAGCACATAATAATGGGAATGGTGTTTATCCTGTAATATATTTTCAAGAAATTTTAAAAATTATTATTTCACAGGAAAAACGTCATAGACAATCTGTTAGAAGAGCGAAATTAAGTCTTGAAATGCATTGGAATAACATTGTTGAAGATGATGCTGATACATTGGTTATGAATCAGATTTTAAATCTGTCAGATGATAAATTTAAACAATTGTTGATTGATTTGCATCCAGATAACAATATCGCTGAACTTCAGCAATTAAATAATATAGATAATTTAATTGATAAAGATAGCATTGAATATATCCTATATGAGTTTCTTAAAAATTGTAAACAAGAACGACTTTTGTTAGACAGTTTACGGTATACTCTAAATCATGAGTCACTCAGACTTAGTATGATTCATGCTCCTAATGGGGCAGCAAGTAAAGTTCGAGATAAAATAATGGCTAATAAAAATTTTATAAGGGCTAGCTTTGATACTGATTATTTGATTAATATGAATATAGATGGACAAAAGTTTTTTGAAGAGAAGCCAATCCATGAAGGTGGAAAAGAAAAGTTGCTTGCAGGAGCCCTTGGCGAGGTAAAAAATAGAATATTTTCAAATAATTTAGAATATATTGATTGTGTGAATACTGTTGAAAAATTGAAAGAGGATTGAAATGAATAATTTTTTGCAACAGATCTTAGAACAACATAATTTTAATAAATGTGATGAGCATTTAGAATTGTGGGGAGGGGAAGGAAATGAATTTTTCCTTATTCAAGAAT
>NZ_RJNY01000034.1:0-8232 GCF_003942795.1 Streptococcus mitis | reverse complement strand
GTACACAGTTACCAATACACATGCTCCAGAGAAAACATCTGTAAAAGGTCATAAGATCTGGAAAGATGAAGAGAACCAAGACGGTATCCGTCCAGCATCTATCACAGTGAAACTTCTTGCGGATGGTCAAGACACTGGTAAGACTGCGGTAGCCTCAGAAGCAACTGGTTGGACTTATGAGTTCACAGACCTTGATCGTTATAAAGACGGTCAAGCAATCGAATACTCTGTAGTAGAAGTTCCAGTTGATGGTTATACATCTAAAGTAGAAGGCTTCAATATCACAAATACACACACTCCAGAAAAACCAACACCAGGTAAACCAAATGAACCAGGAAAACCAGGTCCAAAACCTCAACTTCCTAACACTGGTGAAAAAGCATCTAATGTAGCAGTAGTTGCAGGACTTGCTTTGATGGCAGTGACTGGTGGATTGTACTTTGTAAGCCGTAAAAATAAATAATCTCTAGATGAGAGTTGATTTTCAGTTAGTTCTGAAGAAGTAATTGGAAAGGAAATAGTCCAGAACGATTGTTCTGGACTATTTTTTATCTTGAGAAATAAGTGACGCTTTTTAAATGTTATTAAGAATCAATTTACATAAGATTAGTTGATAGTAGCATAATATTTTCAATAAATAATAAAGTATGCTCTTGAATTTTTTTAGTATTCTAGCCTATAAAGCATAGGCTATTGATGGGGTTTTGTCATCTGAAATGAAATAATAGATCGTTAAGGGATAACAATTGATTTGAGAAGCGTTTGTCCTGCTAAGTGATGAAAGTGAATTCTGTGAATGGAGATGGCTCGAGTAAGTTTTAGAAGAAACTATTTAGGTAGGAGGCTAGAAAAATATGGCCGCTCAGTACTGTGAATTTATAAAAAGTTCAATTAAATTTTGGGATCCTTTATGGATTTTTTCACACAAGGTTAATCGTGTAAAAAAGAGAAGACCAAATGGTCTTCTCAACGGGGGAACTGAATAATTAGAAAGAATCAATCAAAGAGGGTTATTAGTCTTTGAAATTCTTTTGGAAGATGAGGAGAGACAAGATAGAAGTAATGGCTGCCAAGTAGAGGAAGGCAGTTGCTTCTTGTTCCCCAGTTGCTGGAAGTTGTCTTTCCTTGTCTTCTTTGACTGTAGCTGTAACAGGAGCTTTTTCATCTTTTGATGATGAATTATCTGTTACGGCTGGAGTCGGTTTTTCAGTCTCTCTTGGTAGAACATACTCAGGAAGAGTCACAACTGGTGGCGCTTCTGTTCCAACTGAGCTCTGTTTGCTACCTACCTCAATCACTCGATCTTGAGCTGGAGTTGCTTCTGTTTGGAGAACTTTGCGATTGTCACCGTCCACTTCAACATACTCGACTAAGAGACCGTCTTTCCCTTCTGATAGAACTTGCTCTTTTCCTTTGTCTAATTGTGGGTTTTCGCGACGAATAGTCTTGAATGGTACGACCTTATTGACGATTTCCAAGCTTGGAAGTGTAAAGACAAGGTCTTTAACCCCTTCCTCAGGACTTGAAGAAGTAATTGGTTTCTCAGGTTGAGCAGGTTTTTCCGGTTGAACTGGATTCTCAGGTTGAGTCGGCTTTTCCGGTTGAGCAGGTTTTTCAGGCTCAGCAGGTTTTTCAGGTTCAGCCGGTTTCTCAGGCTCAGCAGGTTTTTCAGGTTCAGCCGGTTTCTCAGGCTGAGCTGCTTCGAGCTTGCTGATTTGTTCGAGAGCAGTTTCTAGCGCTTGATTGACTGCTTCCTGAGTTTTAGCTTCTTGGATTGCAGCAATAGCTTGGTCAGCAATTGTTAGCAATTGCTTCTTAGCTTCCTTGTTGGATCCAAGCTCAGCGACTTTTTTCTCGATCGCTTTTGTTAAGCTGTCCATAGCCTTATCATACTCAATTTCCGGTTGTTTTGGTTGAGCTGGTTGTTCAGGTTGATCAGGTTTAGAAGGTTCTTCAGGCTGTTCAGGTTGATCTGGACTAGGTTCCTCTTGCCCTCTTTGATAGTTCTCGTCCTTGGACAGGATATCTTGTAAGGCGATGACAGTCAACATGACTTCTTGAACATCCACTGCATCAGCACTGAGTTGGTTTCTCAATTTTTCTAGATTTGCTTGGAAAGCTTGGCGTGCAGTAGCCGTATTTTTCAAGCCTGCTGGGTCAAAGTTGGACAGATCATCTTTCCATTTTGAGATAGACTGGATGATATCTGTCTTGCTGTAGAGTTCACTGCCTTCGCCACGAGTGATGAATTGGTCTACCTGAATACCGATATTTCGAGACAAATCGTTTCGATCAGGATCGAGTTGAAGGGTGACTGCGTGCAAGTTCTCTTCAAGACCTTTTAGGCTAACTAGAGTTTGATTGCCTTGGCGTTGGGCTGCATGACCGCTAAAGTATTTCTTGCCCTCAATAGTTGACGCATTTCCCATGCCATCTTGATAAGGAACTTCTTTGCCATCTAGGAAGACTTTGTAGATACCATGATTTGGATCAACATATCCCTTGATATCAAGTCCAGTACCGTAGAAGTAGGCTGTGACAGTTGTTTTTTTCTTTTGCTCATCAGTTAAGCGACCAAAGGAAGCCCAAGACTCCGTCTTTTGGTATTTATCTGCCGAATTGGTTTCATGGTGCCAGCCAGGACTGTAATCCAACTGACTAGCTTGGTCATCATAACTTGTTTGGTCTTTGATCAACAATTCAGCTTTCATCACTTGGATGGTTGCATCGGTAGCAAAACCGAGCAAGGCACCATCAGAAACAGAAGTGAGCTTGGCTTTAAAGTCAAAGATAGAGTCGGCTTGTTCTGTAAAGTCAATCGTTGGGATGGTCACAGTCTTTTCTGTTTCTCCATCTTCAAAAGTCACATCTTGAGTTGTATCTTGGTAAACTTTACCGTGAACTCCAGTTCCAGGTTCTGTGATGAAGCGAACAGTAGCAGTTCCCTTGCTTCCACCAACACGTTTAATTTTAACAGTGACTGGTTTTCCTTTTTCGACTTCGTAGTTAGTAGACTCGAGTTCAAACATTCCCTTGCTATCATTGTTTAGGATGTAGATCCCTTCTGTAGCAATTGGTTCGCCTGTTTTGTTTACAAGAGTAATAGTGTGTTGGCCTGGTGCTAAATCACCTGTCTCAAAGACTTTTTGGCTACGTTTACGGCTAGCGTTCTTAGTTTGCACATCCGCAACTTTTTGGCCATCAACATAAACGGACATTTCTCCATGACCCGGATCGACTGTAGAGACGACATAGGCCTTGGTTCCTGTGAAGGTATAGCTTACTTTGGCATCTTTTTGATTGGTCCACATAGAAGTGCCACGAACACCTTCAGATTCATTGTACCAAGTTGTTCCGGCTGTATCTGCCGTTGTGTTTGAGTGGTATTCAAGTCCAAGAGGGTAGCCATCTGTCTTTTCAATGCTACTTGGCGTTTTGTAGACAGAGAAGTTGTTCAAGATTGGTGTAGCTTGTGCTCCTGTGATGGTCACACGAATTTTTTGTGCCTCTACAGGTTTACCTTGAATCAAGCGACGGTAACCAACAGTTGAACCTTCACCGTAAGTCACCCAACGTCCGTTGATTTCGACTTCAATCTTGAAACCAGAGATCCGTTGACCTTTGGCGATGTCTTCTTTGAGTTCGACAACGTCAAAGCGTCTCTTTTGCCCTAAATCGACTGTGAAACTACCAGTTGTGGCATCATTTGAGAGCGCCCAGCTAGTATCATCTTTACCGTCAGTCAGGTGACTTTCTTTATAAAGGTGGTTCTGACGAGTAGAACTTGCTGTTACAGTGGCCCCTTTGGCAAAGTCAGTCGCATACATTTGGTCTAGGGTTGCTTTGAATTCCTTCAAGCGAGCCACATCCGCATCTGCAAATTTTCCTTCTTTGTTTGGTGGAATGTTGAGAAGGAGAGGGGTTCCACGACCAACAGACTTGAAGTAGATGTCCATCAACTCTTTGAGTGATTTCGGCTGTTGATTGTCATGGTAGAACCAGCCCGAACGGATCGAAACGTCAGCTTCCCCTACAGAATACATATCACCATCTGGGTCACCATGGTTGAGGTATTCGTTTTTCACATCGTCTGTGATGTTAGCTCTCTTGACTTTATGCCAGACAGGGTCACCTGCGATACCTCGTTCATTTCCGATCCAGCGAACGCTTGTCGGTTGAGCAGAGAAGATAGCAATATCTCCTTCAGCTTCTTTGATGTATTTGAACCATTCATCAAAAGTATAGGTTACTTTTTGGGCACCGCTACCACGCGCACCGTCCATCCAAACCTCGATAAATTTCCCTTTATTACCGTATTTTGGATTACCAAGGATTTCTTTCAGTTGGTTGAGATAGTATTGGTTGTATTCTTTTTCGGTTGCGACATGGTATTTTGGATGATTGGCATCCCATGGGGATAGGTAAACACCCATGTTCATGTCGTACTTGCTAGCAGACTTGGAAACTTCTTCGAGAAGGTCACCCTTACCATCTTTCCATGGGCTAGCAGCTACAGTATGATCCGTATACTTAGAAGGGTAAGCAACGAATCCGTCGTGGTGTTTAACAACCATAATGGTTCGTTTGAAGCCAGTTTCCTTCAGAGTGCGAATCCACTGGTCAGTATCCAAGTTGGTTGGATTGAAGTATCGAGGGTCTTCTTTCCCATTTCCCCATTCAGAATTGGTATAGGTGTTCATTCCGTAGTGGATGAAGGCTGCCAATTCTTCCTTGTGGTAATCGAGTTGAGCCTTGCTTGGAAGAGGTCCATGGTTGCCAATCTCGGTTTCTTTATCTTCTGGATGAGCGACTGGTGGAGTCGGAGTCGTTGGATTAGCCGTATCAGCGACCGGCTCGTATTCAAAGACGACCTCATTCACACCTTTATGCTGGATGGTTGCTTCCAGGCTAGTCTTGACTGGACGGTAGCCAGCAATGTCTTTTGCATGGAAGGTGTTGACAAAGGAAACATCGTACTCTTGGCCGTCATTGTTATCAACTGTCGCTTCCGCTAGTTCAGTAGTGGTTCCTTTTTGACGGTAGTAAACTTTGAAGGATCCTTTGTTGATTTTATAGACCACCTTGATGACACGTGTACCGGCAGGCGCTTTGCTGACAACATTGTGATCTTCAGCCCATGCATCTTTTAGCTGTTTATTAACTGCTACGCCATCAATGGATACAATTTCGTACTTGTCTTTATTTTTCTGATAGAAGTCTGTTTTCTCGATTTCTTTTTTGAAATTATAGTCAAATGGAGAATCAACAGCTGTCTGTTCGATAAAGGTGTCATTATCTTTGACAGGATTTCCTTCTTCGTCTTCGTGTTGGATAACCACACGTCCGTATTCAACTCCCTTGGTCAAGGTAGCAATCCCATCTTGGTTGAAGGAATATTCGTTGCTTCCGATAACAGCTTTCTCATTCCGAAGCATACGTCCTTCATCGGTAAAGTAGTAACGATTTCCGTTATCACCTTGGTACCAGCCTTTCACGCCATGTTTGGCAATCAAGTCCTTCACCCATTTTAGTTGTTCAGGTGAAAGGACGAGCCCGCCACCAAAGCGATCCTTTTCAGCGACACCATTGTCAACGGTTCCGTGTTGGTGGACACCCAGAACTTTTCCTTGGCTGTCTACAATCCCGCCACCAGACAAACCAGATACAGAAGTGGTTTGGTAGGTGATACCAGTCGTTCCCTTATCATCATAGGACTCAACAGATCGGATGGTCCCATCTGCCTTGTAAAGCTGACCGGCTAGGATAGGCTGTTTCAGTTCTTTTGAGCTCGAGTCAGTTGGGTAGCCAATCGTACTGATGGCTTCTCCAGGCTGATGCGTCTTATGATCCGCTAAAGGCGTAAAGGTTGCTGCTTTGTTTGGACTAGCAATCGGAAGAGGAATAGGAGCTTCTACAAGAGCAAGGTCGTTCTTATAGCCTTTTCCAAACTCTTTCTTATTCCAGAAATGGATATCTTTTTCTCTGAATAAAACCGTAGTTCCAGAAGATGGTAGTGAGTTTTTCTTTTCGCTGTTTGAACCAACGTTATAGTAGAACTGGGCAGATTTTCCACCACGAATGTGACCTTCACCAGTTTCTTTATTGGCCTCTAGGAAGTTATGAGCAACGGTAAGAATTAGATTAGGGGCTACAAAGATACCTGAGCCTGAAACGAGGTAACGTTGCTCCCCTGCATTGTAAGTGCTGTAAACCATAGTAGCAGCAGTTGCAGGTTGCCCCTCGTAGTTGATATGTTTGAGGTCTTGTCCACCGTTAATAATAGCACGGTTTCCATTCTCAGCTTCTTTTGGAGCTTCTTCCTTGTCCTTTAGAATGCTCTTAGTTTCTACTTTTGGACTAGCTTTCTGGTCAACGATAGTAGTCGTGTCGAGTTCTTTGACAGGTGTGTCTGGATAAGCACGGTCCTGAATTTCTTCAGGGAGCAAATCAGCACTGCTGGTATCGGCAGCAGGTGTTTCTTGTTTTTCGGTCTCTACTCGGTCTTCTTCTTTAGCTGGTTCAGCCTTGCTTTCCTCTATATCTGCGACTTGTTCAATTTGCTGATCTAAATTGGATGTCGTGGTAGGAGACGTTTCGTCCGCACGCACAGTTCCAGAAGCAAAAAATGCCAGTCCGACGATAACAGAGGCCACACCTACAGTCAACTTCCGAATGCTAAATGTTTGCCCTTTTTCAAAAAGGTATCGATTCATAATATACTCCTAGTTTTTAGAAAGGCAGTCAGCTACTGCCCGAGCCCAAGTCTGACTTGGTTACAACTTGATTTAAGGAAAACAACTCTCTGGTAATTTGTAAGCCACCTTGCCTCCTTTGTATAAAGCGCTTTCATTTTAAGATAAAAAAATTTAATAGGCTATTTCTCCCTTAAAATGACTAAAAGTTTTTAATATAACAAATATACTAAATTAATGAAAGAAATGCAATAGCAAAAAAGCAAAAAATAAATATAAATTAAAGAAAATAAGTTACTTTTTAAAGAAAAAACGCATCCTTTCAGGACTCAAACTAAATGAAAGGATGCATTTTAAAAAGAAATTAGAGTATTTTTTGGAGAGACTCTTGGATGGTTTGGGGGTCTGTTTTGGAAGAGAAGCGCTCAAGGACTTGCCCATCTCGGCCAATGAGAAACTTAGCAAAATTCCATTCGATTCGTTTTCCTAGTGGCCCAGATTTCTGGTCTTTTAGCCAAACATAAAGAGGATCTGCTTCCTTGCCGTTGACCTTGATCTTGGCAAAGCGAGGGAACGTTGTCTGATAGTGTAGGTTGCAGAAGCTATTAATCTCCTCTGCGCTACCAGGTGCTTGTCCCATGAACTGATTGCAAGGGAAATCTAGGATTTCAAAACCCTGATCTTGATAGCGTTCATAGAGTTCTTGAAGTCCCTGGTACTGGGGCGTTAAACCACATCCAGTAGCAGTGTTGACAATCAAGAGAACTTTACCACGATAGCTCTCCAGGGGAGTTGCTTGGTTATTTTGGTTTAAAACTGAAAAATCATATATACTGGTCATGAGGGCCTCATTTCTTTTTCTACATTGTAACAGTTTTTACTATTTTCGTCGAGTCGGATGAGAGAAGTTGTTGAAAAAATACACAATAGTAAATAAATCAGGACAAAATGATGCTACTTTTATGAAACATGGTATAATAGGCCTATATAGCTAAATGAAGTAAACCTATTACTAAGAATTGAGAAAAAGGATAAAACAGCCATGTCAACAGTAAAAAGTGATCTAAATCTTGCGCAAACATATGCGACTCAGCTTAAAAATGCTTGTCAATCGTTAACAGCGATAGCTGCGGCTAGTCAGGATGACTTAACGACCCTTCAAGGGAATAACAAGGCCCATCAATGTCTGGCAAAGGCTCAGAATCTAGCTAGTCAGATTTCGGCTGCTGTCACCCTGACTTCAGAACGACTGCACTCTGTAGCGAGTGATTTTGAGGCGCTAGATGAAGCTGCTGCCAATGGTTTTAGGAGTCATGCATGAGCAAGTTGGATGAGTTGAAGAAAAGAGAGCGAGAACTCTTGTACCAGCTAGAAGACAATGGAAAAGAGAAATATCGCACCAAAGAACTGATAGAAACCTTTGAAGGATATGATAGAGCTAGCCACCGTTATCAAAGTGATTTGTGGGAGGCGGCCTATCAGAGCCGATACGCAGGACAGTTGGAAGAAACGCTCCTGCAAAGAAACCAACTTAAAAACC
>NZ_RJNY01000033.1:0-10224 GCF_003942795.1 Streptococcus mitis | reverse complement strand
CGTTTGCCGTCTTGGTTGTTCGCATCGTTCCATACTTTTGTTACCTTGTAGTCGATTTCTTTTGGTGCATATTTGTTTGTGAGGGTAAAGTCTGTAATAGTTGATTCGTATTCGGCTACGGCTTCTTCTGTTACAGTGTATTTGATTTCTTTACCAGCTTTATATTTTGCTAATTTTTCGAATGTAGCAGTCCAAGTTCCATCTGCGGCTTCTTGAACTTCTTTCGATGCGACTTTCTGACCGTCTGCTAAAAGATTGATTGTAATCTTAGTTGGACGTTTGCCGTCTTGGTTATTCGCGTCATCCCAGTTCTTAGTTGCTGTGATGTCAACTGTTTCTGGAGAATAGCTATTTGTGATAGTGAATCCTGATGCAGCGTCACCAGTAACCTTAGAAGTGTAACCAGGAACAGTTACTTCTACTACTGTGTACTGGATAGGTGTGCCGCCTTTATCAGCATCAAGGTCTGTGAAGCTTCCAGTCCAACCGTTTGCTTCAGTCAATGTAAGTTTCTTACCAGTATCTTGACCGTCTGCAAGCAATTTAACTGTGACAGAAGATGGGCGTTTACCATCTTGGTTGTCCTTATCATCCCATGCTTTCTTCACAGAAACTTGAGTTTTGGCTGGTGTGTATTTGTTTGTAAATACAAGATCTTTTGCTTCTTTTGAAGCCGTTGCTTTCAATTCAGTTGCACTTACTTTTTCAACTGTTACTTCAACTTCTTGAACTGTCTTATCATAAGTGATTCCTGCTTCAGATCCAACAACTTCTGAGATAGTGTACTTGTGAGTTCCCACTTGGCTCTCATCATATGAGATTGGTGAGAAGGTCACCGTTCCATCAGCAGCGTTTGTCACTGTTTCGACAACACTACCGTCTTCTTTCTTCAATTCAAAGCTGTATTTACCAGCTTCAAGGTCTTTACCTTCAAGAACTTTCTTAGCTCCAAGAGTTACATTTGTAGCCCCTGCTGGTGTGTATTTGTTTGTGAAGACTAGGTCTTTTGCTTCTTTTGAGGCAGTTGCTTTCAATTCAGTCGCGCTTACTTTTTCAACTGTTACTTCAACTTCTTGAACGGTCTTATCGTAAGTGATCCCTATTTCAGATCCAGCAACTTCTGAGATTGTGTACTTGTGAGTTCCCACTTGGCTTTCATCATATGAGATTGGTGAGAAAGTAACACTTCCATCGGCAGCGTTTGTCACTGTTTCGACAACACTACCGTCTTCTTTCTTCAATTCGAAGCTGTATTTGCCTGCTTCAAGTGTTTTACCTTCAAGAACTTTCTTAGCTCCAAGAGTGACACTTGTAGCTCCTGCTGGTGTGTAAGTGTTCTCGAATACTTTTTCGCCGTCATAAGCAACGGTTGCTTCAAGGACACCTTTACCATTGTCCACTACAGTTACTGTAGCTGTGATTGTTTTAGTATCGTACTGGATACCTGTAGCAGTACCCGCTTTTTCAGCGATCTTATAAGTATAAGTGCCTGCTTTGTCGAAGGTCAACTCTTTAAACTTAACTTTTCCGTTGGAATCATTCTTCGCTGTTTCAACATTACCAGCCTGGTCTGTCAAAGTGAACTCAAATTCATCAGCTTTCAACTCACGACCAGTCAACTTCTTAGTCACTTCAAGAGAAGCTGAAGTTGGTTTTACTGCATACTTATTGGTAACAGTTAATTCTGCTGTTTGTTCTGAGGTATAGCCATCAACTGTAGTAACTGGATTCTCATCTTTATCAACTTCTTTAATGCTGTAGGTATATGTCACACCATTTTGATCGGTCGCAGGAAGATCTGACCATTCTACAGCACCGTCTGTCTTAGGTACTTCTTTTTGGTCAGCATCTGTAACTGCTTCTGCAGTACCACCCTCTAGAGTACGATACAATTTAAAGAAGAGACTTGGGCGAACACTATCTGTTCCACCAGTCCAGACTTTATTAGCAGTTACTTTTGTTTTTGGAACCTCATAAGTATTGGTTACTTGTGTCTTGTCTGCATTGTAAGAGACGACGTAGTTATGATCGTTAGATGCGACTTTCTCTCCTTCTTTCAAAGGAAGTTCAGTAGTATCTTGAAGCTCGCGAACAGAGTAGATTAATTTTGTTCCATCAACATCATACTTAGGAAGTTGTTTCGCCCATTTGTAAGTATAAACACCATTGGTTTCTGTCACTTCTGGAGTATAGCTACCAGAAACAGGTTTAGAGTCCTCAATAGTCTGTCCTTCTTTATGGACATACAAACCAAGCTTAACTTTCTTATAATCTGCGGCTTTTCCACCTACCCAAGTCTTAGTAGCTTCAAAGTCAACTGTCTCACGTTTGTTAGAGATATTTAAAGGAACACCCTCTTTTTTCATCTCTACTTCAAACTCTTGACTATTTGCAACATAACCTGACTTGGGTGCCTTTTCTTTTACAATGTATTGACCATCTGAGAGAACTGGAGAAAGGGCGACACCATGTTCATCTGTCGTGATTTCAGCAACTTTCGTTCTATCACTCTTCTTAAGAATTTCAAAGACAACACCACTTAACTTCACAGTAGCATCCGCTTCATCATACTTGGTGATTTTGATTTTACCAGCAAGATCCGCTGTAACAGTTGCACCAGCTCCTTTAACGGATTTGACACCTGATTTCATAGTTGTGCTACCAGTGTCTTTCCCATCCCATGATTTCCAACTTTTCTGAGGGACGCCATCATAAGTTATCCCTGCACTGTTAACGACTTCAGTTCCATCTGCAGGAGTAGTTGTATTATACTCTAAACGTAAAGTTTTGGTTCCTGTATTGGTTGGCAATAGAAGTTCAAATGAAGTCCCACCATTTTTTAGGGTTAACAGTGCCGTATCATCTGGATTTGCTTGATAAACTGTCGGATCCGTTGTAACTTTATATTCGTGACCATAGGAAACAACATCTGCGCTACTTGTATTCTGTGTCTTGTATTCCACCTCAAAGAATCTAAAACTATCTACAAGATAAATTGCTAGAGATCCCCTACTGGTGTCAATGCTATCATTGATCTTGACAACTTTTCCAGTTAAATCTTCGCCAGCACGATTGATTCGCATCCACCAGGCTAGATGGTCCGTATCAGAAGTTGTCCATCCACCCTTATAACCAATTTCGCCTTCAACTGGCACATCTTGGCTATCACTACCAAATGGTTTAAAGGTTATTGTTTGTTCTTTATCTCCAGGTAAGCGATACGTGACTTTATTCACTTCTCCAGTTGTTTTTAGTATTGAAGTAGCATTAAATGTCCCTCTAATATTTTGCTTACTTTCAACTTTTTCATTAAATGTAAAGGTTATTGTCTTCGTAGCACTATCTGCTATGACTTGCCCCAGGACCTCTCCGCTCACACTATCCTTTAATTCAAATGTTGCGTCAACTAAATCTAGACCATCTGGAGCTTTTACGGTGAAATAATCACCATTCTTTATTTCCCCTGCAGATAGATTAGAAAAGCTATACTCTCCATAATAGAGAGCTCGTACCTCTTTTTGTCCCTTAGCATGCCAAAAAGTTTCGTTAGCTACACCAGACCCCGAACTTCGTATTTCAACATTTGACAATGTGACCTTATCTGTCAAATCTTGCGCCTGTACTGGATTTGATAGAGCCATCGAGCCAAACAAGACTAGAAGTGGCGTAAAAATATAGAGCCACAATTTTTTTAATTTCATGATTTTTCCTTTCTAAATAATTAAAATGAATTGAACAGTGTATTATCTCCCTTAATAAACAACACCCCCTTTTAATCGTAAGATTTATTGATACAATATCTGCATAATTTATGCAAAACGATGCAATTACGATATTAATTTTGTTCAAGAGCTATTTTTAATCTTTAGCAGGAGTATCATTACTCTTGGTCAGATGGAAATATAGCAAAATGTCATCCCTATTATACGATAATTACTGATTATAGTCTAGTAATTTGCATAAATTAATAAACTAGTTTCCACGTGGAGAGTTCAATATAAAGTATTCAGAATAACTAAAATCGTCTTACAATGAAATACGTACCATATTAGCTTTATCAACCGCCTTTACTTATTATTCATTATCTCTCCTCTGAAATATGAATCAAATAAATAATATGTAATAAATCAATCACTTTAAAAGCAAAGAAAGATTATATTATCATTAATCTTTCTAATAAACCGCCAAAACATTTCCAAATAAACACAGATCTTACTTTAAAAGAGAAGCCTCATATACTAAAACTATGATTGTGGATGCCCACTTACTGAAAGCAATCAGACCTAATATTAAAAATATAAGGCCATCTGAGGAATCCAGTAGATACTATTAATCTAAAAAGATCTCTCACGAATTTGTAAAGTTCTTGGATTATATAGAGTAAAAAAATATAAAACAAGAACTGACTCATGTTATTGAACAGTATTATAAAAGAAATAGAATGGGGAAGTTTCTAAAGAGAAAGTAAAGAATTATCGGACTAGAACTATTAGCTTAATGCCCCATTACCAGAGTGTGGCTTTTCCTTAAATCAAACATCCTAAGATCATTTTTCTGCTATCACAGATGTTAAAGCATTTAAATTCAATGTCAACATGGCAACCGCCTGGTAAAAACCTTTACAATTCAGGATATGCTTAAATTATGCTAGGTATGATCATTTGGCATGTCAATAGAATCAATCCATCAATGATTTCCGCTTAGATGAATTCACAACTTATTGTTAAAAGTCGCATCTATTCTCTGAAAAAGCTAAAGAATTGAAAGTGAGAAAGCTTTTATTCAAGGGAACTCCTAAACGAGTATAGATAAGAAATAGAGAGATACCATAAATAAACAGTCTCGGTTTATATAGGTGGCAATTTCATAGGAACTACCTCAGAAGTAGGGAACTAGAAATGTTTTATCTTTTCATTGTTCAAAAGGTAGTAGGAATTCTTTGCGAAGTTCTCGTCGTGTATCGGCGCAAAAATAATTTATCCAAGGATTTAGTTCCGTACAGTATTACATCCTTTTAGTCTTATTTTAATCAATCTATTATAGTAACACGCCCTATAGCAGCTTGTTCAAGATCTTCTAAAGACATAAAATTCTTCTCAGATTTCTGAAACATCTCAAATTTAATAATTCCCCATAAGAGCTCCATCATGTCGTGCCTGAAGAATTACTTTTGTTATAGTATTGATGTTCTAGAAATCAAAAAGAACACCCTTAAAGGTGCTCTTTGCAAGTATCGTAATTCTTTCGAATTAACGTTTACTAAATTGTGATGCTTTACGAGCTTTTTTCAAGCCTGATTTGGAAAGTACGAGTTTCAGTTGGACTAAAAACAGCGTAATATCAAGGTTTTTCAGAACGATATCTACTGATTAATTTCATAAAATTTAAATCAATATTTTTTAAATAGGGGAATTTCTTAACGCATAACTTTCAATCCTATCCTCTTCCTTCTTATCCTAATAAAGTTTGTAATATTGGAATAACAACGATAAATAGAACCGTACTTAGAGTCACCACATTCGTAGAGAATTCCACATCTCCTTTTCCCTGATTAGCAAGGATCGGAAGAACAGCTAAAGCTGGTGTAGCGGACTGAATCATGAAGGTCTTAAATTCTACTGTCGCCATATTTGGTGCAGAGAACTTCAATACAAGAAGCATGATTAGAGGAGCTAGGATAAAGCGTCCAACTAAAGTGACAATTGTATCTTTATCAAAAGTAATAGTTTTCAAGCCTGCCTTTGCAAGAACGATACCAATATAAATCAGAGATAGGGGAGTAACGATATTTCCAACATAGGTTAAGGTATTCGTTGCGAAATCTGGAATAGAGATTCGGAGAATCAAAAATAGCAGAGCCACAAGAAAACCTACAAGCGGAGCTGGTAGCAATTTCTTCCAGTCAAATTTACTTGTCTCCTTGCTTTGACCCGATTTACTGTCACTCGTCATCAAATACACGCCCAATGTCCAGGTGGAAATCGTGTTGGTGATATAGTAAATTAAGAAATAAGGAAGAGCCTGATCCCCAAAAAGAGCAACATTTAAAGGTAAACCAATAAAAATAGTGTTGGCATTCACAAAGGTATTAATCATGGTTCCTCGCCGTCCTGGACGAACCTTGAAAACCACAACTGCAATATAAGCTACGATATAGCCCAAGATAAAGGCCACAAATGTATAAAGGAGACCTCCAGAAAGACTGATTAGTTTATCTAGTGTTAGGTATTTCATTACCGACACAAAGATTGACGCTGGCAAGGCTACATTCATGATCAAACGAGATAGGTTAGGTCCAAAGGCATCTCCAAACCATCCCTTCACCTGAAGAATATACCCCAAAACAATGATAGCGATAATCGGAATGATACTCGTAATCGAGGTTAAAAAGAGTGACATAGGTATCCTTTCTAAATTACTTAAGTCCACAGCCCATATAAATTTGTCGCTAGTGAAGGATAGGCAGCAGCAATGAATTATTTATACTCTGGATACCACTTCAAATCACGAACTGCTTTGGCCATATCTGTTTCCTTGGCACGCGCAAGACCTTGTTCTTGCGCTTTTTTAGCGACCGCTTCTGCTACTTTAATAGAAACATCTGCTACATACTTGAATGGTGGCAAGACAGGAGCTCCTGGTTGGCCTGGATTGACAATACCACTCAATGAATGAGCTGCTGCTCCAATCATTTCATCTGTCAAAAGACTTGCTTCAGAAGCCAGCATACCTAGACCAAGACCTGGGTAAATCAAGGCATTATTGGCTTGACCAATCACATAGTCGACACCTTTATAAGAAACCGTATCAGCAGGAATTCCTGTTGCGACAAAAGCTTTGCCATCTGACCATTCAATCAAATCTTTGGCACTAGCTTCTGCTAGTTTGGTTGGATTTGACAAGGGGAAAATCATCGGACGATCTGTATTTTCACACATAGTTTCTACAATTTCTTTAGTGAAGGTATTGGGCTGAGTTGAAGTTCCTACAAGAATGGTTGGCTTCACAGTCTTCACGACTTCAAGCAGGTCAGTCAACTTGTCTGCGTTGCTAAAGTCAGCACGTTTCTTAGCAAACGGTTTTTGTTCAGGAGTTAGGTCATCCATGTCATCAAAGAGAAGACCTTGTTTATCAACCATAAAGAAACGTTTATAGGCTTCTTCTTCAGAAAGACCTTCACTCACCATTTCACGAAGAACACGAGAGGCAATTCCTGCACCCGCAGTACCACCACCATAGCAGAGATAAACTTGATCTGTTAATTTTTCACCACTAATATCCAGTGAACCAAAGATACCACCCAAGGTAACGATTCCCGTGCCTTGAATATCATCATTAAAAGTTGGAATTTGTTTCCGGTATTTTTCAAGAATATTGGCAGCATTCAAGCGGCCGAAGTCTTCCCAGTGAAGGTACAGTTTAGGAAAGAGACGTTCTGCTGTTTGAACAAATTGGTCAATGAAGTCGTAGTAACGATCTCCGCGAACCCGTTCGTGACGATTCCCTAAGTAATTAGGATTGTTACGAAGTTCTTCACGATTAGTCCCTGCATCAATGACTAAAGGAAGGACCATAGAAGGATCGATTCCAGCAGCACCCGTGTAGACCATCAATTTCCCAACAGAAATATCGACACCATTTGTTCCCCAGTCACCGATTCCAAGGATTCCTTCTGCATCTGTTACAACAATGAGACGAATCTCGCGATTCCCAGCAGCATTTTTCAAAGTAGCTTCAATATTTTCAGGATGATTAATATCAAGATATCCCGCATATTGGGGATCTACAAAGAGGTCACTATAACCTTCAATGGTATCTGCAATGGTTGGATCGTATACAATTGGATTAAATTCTTCCAAATGTTGAGAAAAAAGGTAATAGAAGAGAGTACGGTTAGTATTAAAAATTTCCATTAGGAAAAGACGCTTTTCCAAATCATTGGCTTTTGTTTGCATCTGTACATAAGTTTGCGCCGCTTGTTCTTCAATGGTTTGAACATAAGGTGGCAATAAACCAATAAGACCTAGTTTCTTCCGCTCCTCTAAGGTAAAGGCGGTTCCTTTATTGAGGAAAGGGTTGTTTAAAATATCATGTGCAATCATAGTGCAACCTCCTTTTTACTTCTATTATACCACTTAAAACGAATCGTTTGGAAAACTTTGTTGTTTAAAAAATACAATTGTGTACGCATATGTTATAATGAGTCTACGAGAACAATTTTCTAATAAGCTCTTTTATACTTAAAACACTATTATTGATGATACTTCAAGTTGTTATATTTTATAAAGTTCTGGACTCATAAAACTCTCAATGATCACTCTTTACTAAAAGTTTCGAGCAAAAGAAACTAATCATACAAATTGGCGATCCGAATTAAAATAAATATCATATAAGTTTGTTATGCAATACTTTGTATTTTTTAAGATGTTTTTTTGTCATGCAAAACTTGTATTCTATTTATATGACGAATAAAAACTATTTACAACAATATATTTCCCAAAAAGTGAAATATTTTCGAACACAGAAAAAAATGAGCCAGGAAGAACTTTCAGAACAAGCAGGACTTGGGCTTAAGTATATCAATCAACTTGAAAACCAAAATGTGAATCTGACCATTCACAGTCTTGAAAAAGTGATTGTCGCCCTAGAGATGACCCCAGAGGAATTTTTCAATTTTGATAGCCTTGAATCAATCTCTGATAAGACTGACAATCTTTCACTCAAAAGAATCAACATGAAGATTAAACAGCTCCCTATTGATAAACGAGAAAAGATCTTGGTCATTTTTGAAAGTATCTTAGATAACCTTTGATATCCCTGACTCACTTACATTTTAACCGGTGAATACTCGTATAGTCAAATTGTAGGATACGGATAAAAAGTATTTATCTGGTGATTTCCACTTATTTTCCTTCTCCAACTAATGAAAGTGAGCCCATATGAATTTAAAAGATCTACAATATTTTTATGACCTCTGCCAACTTCAATCCTATACGGAAGTAGCAAAACAACACAAAGTCAGCCAACCATCTATTTCTTATGCCATTAAGCGCTTAGAGGAATCTTTTAATTGCAAATTGATTCACCATGATCCCTCGCATCGTTCCTTTAAACTAACTCCTCAAGGACAAATCCTTCTGAAGCATACAGAACTGATTTTACCTGAGGTCATTTCTACTCGCAAAGAAATTAATCGCTCTTTGGCTCATTGCTCTACTGTAGGATTCCCTCCTATTATCATTCAGTATCTTTTCTCTGTCTTAAATAAAGAAACTGAATTTGATTTTTTAAAAAAGGTACGTCCTATTCGTGGTGGATCCGTAGAATTATTAAATCTTCTCCTTAAGGGAGAACTAGATGCGAGCTTACTCGGATTGATTGAACCACTCAATCATCCTTCAATAGAGATACACGAGCTATTTCATAAAGAACTGTATGTCGTTTTATCTAAGAACCATCCTCTTGCCACTGCTCCTTTCCTTGCTTTTGAAGAATTAGTAAATCAATCCTTTATACTCTTAGACGAACACTTTGTTCATCTAAAAGCTTTTGAACTACTTAATCAAAAGCATCAAAACAAGGCAGAAATATTCTTCAAGAGTGACGACATTGTCATCATTAAAGAACTTTTAAAGAAAGGGATTGGCGTTAGTTTACTGGCTGATATCGCACTTTCTGATGAAGATGATGATTTAATAAAAATTCCTCTAATACCGGAGGACCAGATAACATTTACAGTTTATTACGCTTATCTCAAATCAGCTACACTGTCTTCAGAAGTAGAAGCCTTATTTAATCTCATTAAATCATATGAATAGAAAAAAACTCTAACTATCAACTACCTGATAGCTAGAGTTTTTTACATTATAGGTATTAGACTAAAGCACGAAGAAATAGGATATGATCGCCGAATTTTTCATTTACCTGATACCATTCAACGAGATTCCCAATTATAAATCTACAAAATGGGCTCTATAATTTCTGTAGTGGGTAAAACCACCATAGGTCTTATGGAGCCTATTTTGCTGTAGAAAAAAAGTCCCATAAGACCTATAATGAAAAGTGACCAAACCATCATTAGAAAGAATCTTATGGAACAATTAAATTTTATCACAAACTTACTCGGAATTAAAGACAAGAACATCATAATCTTGGATTATCTGGATGCTGGAACACATAAAGAAATCATCGCTAAGCTAGATTATCCTGCTCCTAAGTCCTAAG
>NZ_RJNY01000032.1:0-10641 GCF_003942795.1 Streptococcus mitis | reverse complement strand
AGGATAGCACGTTCTAGCGCACGTGTAAAAAATGCTACAAAGTCAAATTGAGCAATTGCGCGATGATTTTGAGCGTGAACGTACTCAACTAGTGGATCAAATCGATCAAAAAGACAAGCAGATTGCTGACATGATCGGAATCTATCATTTAGAGGTAAAAGTAATGGAGGGAATTTAAATGGGATTTAGGATATTCATGCTAATCGTAGTTTTACTTATTCCGTTAACTATGCTTTTATTTGGCTGGCTNTTTTTCAGGAGAACACCGAAAGAAATCAATTATTTCTTCGGATACCGAACAAAAAGATCCATGAGAAATGAAGAAACATGGAAGTTTGCGAATCAATATTTGGGGAAAGTATGGTATCTTTGCGGACTACTTTCAGCACCTCTCTCCGTGATTGCCATGGCCATTGTTTTTGAAAAGGGAACGGAGACAATGAGTACTGTTGGCTTTATTATCACGATGATTCAGACAATCCCTTTAGTTGGCGCGATGATTTCAACAGAGATTGCATTGAAGAAAAACTTTGATGAAAACGGGAGAAGGAAATAAACGAGGTATATCCATCACTAGAAGAAAAGCAGCAAATCTTTTGTTACAAAAGATAATTACATTACAATTCTTGAAGAAGATATTTCATGAATGAAATCAGAAAGCAACACATGAACGGTATTATCAACTTAAAAAAAGAAGCGGGGATGACCTCGCATGACGCGGTTTTTAAACTGCGTAAGATTTTGGGAACCAAGAAGATTGGTCATGGTGGGACCTTGGATCCAGATGTGGTGGGTGTTTTGCCAATCGCGGTTGGCAAGGCAACCCGTATGGTCGAATTTATGCAGGATGAGGGCAAGGTCTATGAGGGAGAGATTACTCTGGGCTATTCAACGACGACCGAGGATGCTAGTGGGGAAGTGGTCGCAGAGACACCTGTTTTGTCGCCCTTGGATGGAACCATTGTCGATGAAGCGATTGCTAGTCTGACTGGGCCTATTACTCAGATTCCACCGATGTACTCGGCTGTTAAGGTTAATGGTCGCAAGCTCTATGAGTATGCGCGTGCTGGTCAGGAAGTGGAGCGTCCAGAACGTCAGGTGACCATTTATCAATTTGAACGAACAAGTCCGATTTCTTATGAGGGCGAACTTGCACGTTTTACCTTTCGTGTGAAATGTAGTAAGGGGACTTATATCCGTACCTTGTCTGTTGACTTGGGAGAGAAGCTGGGTTATGCGGCCCATATGTCCCATTTGACTCGGACGAGTGCAGCAGGTTTACAGTTAGAAGATGCCTTGACTTTGAATGAAATTGCTGAAAAAGTGGAGGCTGGTCAACTGGACTTTCTCCATCCTCTAGAGATTGGAATAGGTGACCTTGTCAAAGTTATCCTAACTCCAGAACAGGCTACAGAAGTGCGATTTGGTCGTTTTATTGAGTTAGACCAAACAGACCAAGAATTGGCTGCCTTTGAGGGGGATAAATTGCTAGCCATTCTAGAAAAAAGGGACAATTTTTACAAACCAAGGAAGGTTTTTAGCTAGTTTAACTAGAGTGTGGGGATGGAATCGTTTCCCCCTAGACTATCCAAATCAGACTATAAATTTTGAAAAAAATATGATAGAATAGACGACGGATAAAAAAACGGAGGATAGCATGCAAAATAGACCAATCATTATCGGAGTGACAGGTGGTTCTGGTGGTGGTAAGACCAGTGTTTCAAGAGCCATTTTATCGCATTTTCCTGATGAAAAGATTTCCATGATTGAGCATGATTCATACTACAAGGATCAGTCTCACTTGACTTTTGAAGAGCGTGTCAAAACCAACTACGACCATCCATTTGCCTTTGATACAGACTTGATGATCGAGCAGATTAAGGAATTGTTGGCAGGGCGCCCAGTGGACATTCCGACTTATGACTATACAGCCCATACACGGAGTAGCAAGACCTATCGTCAGGAGCCTCAGGATGTCTTTATCGTTGAGGGGATTCTGGTCTTGGAGGACAAGCGCCTGCGCGATTTGATGGACATCAAGATTTTTGTGGATACGGATGATGATGTGCGTATTATTCGTCGGATCAAGCGTGATATGGAAGAGCGTGGACGTAGCCTTGACAGTGTCATTGAGCAGTACTTAGGTGTAGTTAAACCTATGTACCACCAGTTTATCGAGCCGACCAAGCGCTATGCGGATATCGTCATTCCTGAGGGAGTCAGCAATACAGTTGCTATCGACCTTTTGACCACTAAGATTGCAAAGATTTTGGAAGAAGCGCGAAACAGTAAATAATCAGATGAGGAGGCCTAGCCTCCTTTTTCTATTTTTCCTTTAGTTTCAGTAGGAAAAAGGTGATTTTTAAGCATGTTTTTGGTATAATAATACCCATGGAAAAGCAAGAAAATGAATAGTAGGTGGAGATGGAAAAGTATTTATCGGTAACAACTTTGACCAAGTATCTGAAAATGAAATTCGATAAAGACCCTTACTTGGAACGGGTCTATTTAACTGGTCAAGTTTCCAACTTTCGTAAACGACCTACTCACCAATATTTCTCTTTAAAAGATGACCATGCAGTTATTCAAGCAACCATCTGGTCTGGGATTTATCAAAAATTAGGTTTCGACTTGGAAGAGGGAATGAAAATCAATGTGATTGGGCGTGTGCAGGTTTATGAACCGAGTGGGAGCTACTCCATCATCATTGAAAAGGCTGAGCCTGATGGGGTTGGGGCGCTTGCGATTCAGTTTGAACAACTCAAGAAAAAATTGACAGAAGAAGGTCTGTTTCAAGAACGGTTCAAGCAACCTCTTCCCCAATTTTCTAAGAGAATTGGTGTGGTGACCAGTCGCAGTGGAGCTGTTATTCGAGATATCATCACGACCGTCAGCAGACGTTTTCCTGGTGTTGATATCCTTCTCTATCCGACTAAGGTACAAGGTGATGGAGCTGCGGAGGAAATTGCTCGAAATATTGCGCGTGCCAATCAACGTGAGGACCTAGATGTTCTCATCATTGGTCGTGGTGGTGGTTCGATCGAGGATCTCTGGGCCTTTAACGAAGAAATTGTGGTACGGGCTATTTTTGAATCTCGCTTGCCAATCATTTCTAGTGTTGGGCATGAGACGGATGTGACCTTGGCAGATTTCGTAGCGGATCGTCGGGCGGCAACGCCAACGGCTGCAGCAGAACTGGCAACACCTGTAACTAAGTTGGATCTCTTGACCCATTTGCAAAATCAGGAAAAACGGATGGCAACAGCAGTTCAGAATGTCCTGTCAAGAAAAAAAGAAGCTTTGAAAAAATGCAGTCAGTCAGTCATTTTTAGACAGCCAGAGCGCTTGTATGATGGCTATTTGCAACGGTTAGACCAACTGCAACTGCGTTTAAAACAAAGTTTGCGAACACGGATTTCTGATAGCAACCAGCTAGTCCAAGCAAGGGCGCATCAACTAGTCCAATTATCACCTGTTACCAAGATCCAGCGTTATCAAGACCGTCTAGGTCAGTTGGACAAGCTCCTACGTAGCCAAATGGCGCTGGTTTATGACGCCAAGGTTGCTGAAGTCAAGCGACTTTCAGAAGCACTGCTGATGTTGGATACCAGTCGAATCGTGGCGCGTGGATATGCTATTGTCAAAAAAGAAGAGTCCGTAGTCGATTCTGTTGAGATGTTGAAGAAAAAAGACCAAGTAACGCTTTTGATGCGAGATGGTCAAGTAGAATTAGAGGTTAAAGATGTCAAAACAAAAGAAATTTGAGGAAAATCTAGCAGAACTGGAGACCATTGTCCAAAGTTTAGAAAATGGTGAAATCGCTCTGGAAGATGCGATTACTGCCTTTCAAAAGGGCATGGTCTTGTCAAAAGAGCTCCAAGCGACGCTGGACAAGGCTGAAAAGACCTTGGTCAAGGTCATGCAAGAAGACGGAACAGAAAGTGATTTTGAATGAAGAAGCAAGAAAAATTAGCTCTTGTCGAGTCGGCTTTGGAAAATTTTTATGGAGACCAGCAGTTTGCCTCTAGTTTGCGAGAGTCTGTTCTCTATTCCATTCATGCTGGTGGCAAGCGAATTCGCCCATTTCTCTTGTTAGAAGTTCTGGAAACCTTGCAAGTTGCTATCAAACCTGCTCATGCCCAAGTGGCTGCGGCCTTGGAAATGATTCATACAGGGAGCTTGATTCACGATGACCTTCCAGCTATGGATGACGATGATTATCGTCGGGGACGCTTGACCAATCACAAGAAATTTAGTGAAGCGATGGCCATTTTGGCAGGAGACGCCTTGTTCCTAGATCCCTATGCCTTGATCGCGCAGGCAGATTTGCCAAGTCAGATCAAGGTGGACTTGATTGCCAACTTATCCCTTGCTTCAGGTAGTCTAGGCATGGTGGCAGGGCAGGTTTTAGATATGGAAGGCGAACACCAGCATTTGTCCTTGGAAGAACTTCAGACTATTCATGCCAATAAAACAGGTAAGTTACTAGCCTATCCTTTCCAAGCAGCTGCTATCATAGCAGAATTAGCACCAGAAATCCAAACAAAACTGAAAATGGTTGGTGAATTAATTGGACTTGCCTTTCAAGTTCGAGATGATGTGCTGGATGTGACAGCTAGTTTTGAGGAAATCGGCAAGACTCCACAAAAGGACTTGCAGGCAGAAAAGTCAACCTATCCAGCCTTGTTGGGTTTGGAAGAGGCCATTTCCTTTTGTAACCAAACTTTGGATCAAGCCGAGGCTAAATTAGAAGAAATCGCCCAGCAAGTCAGCTTTGAAACAGCGCCGATTGTGAAAATAGTAGAAAGTTTGAGAATCAATGGCTAAGGAAAGAGTGGACGTACTAGCTTATAAACAGGGTTTGTTTGAAACGCGTGAACAAGCCAAGCGCGGTGTCATGGCTGGACTAGTCGTAGCAGTCCTGAATGGAGAACGCTTTGATAAACCAGGAGAAAAAATCCCAGATGACACTGAGCTAAAACTCAAAGGTGAAAAACTCAAGTATGTCAGTCGTGGTGGTCTAAAACTGGAGAAGGCCTTGCAGGTATTTGATTTGTCAGTGGAGGGAGCGACAACGATTGATATTGGGGCCTCCACTGGAGGATTTACTGATGTCATGTTGCAAAATGGTGCTGAGTTAGTCTTTGCAGTCGATGTTGGCACCAATCAGTTGGCTTGGAAATTACGTCAAGACCCACGGGTTGTCAGCATGGAGCAGTTTAATTTTCGTTATGCTGAAAAGACTGACTTTGAGCAGGAACCGAGCTTTGCCAGTATTGATGTGAGTTTCATTTCCCTCAGTCTGATTTTGCCTGCTTTGCACCGCGTCTTGGCTGATCAAGGTCAAATTGTAGCTCTGGTTAAGCCGCAGTTTGAAGCAGGTCGTGAGCAAATCGGGAAGAATGGAATCATTCGCGATGCCAAGGTTCATCAAACTGTCCTTGAATCTGTCACTGCTATGGCAGTTGATCAAGGTTTTTCAGTGCTTGGATTAGACTATTCACCAATCCAAGGTGGACATGGAAATATCGAATTTTTGGCATATTTGAAAAAGGAAGAGGGAGCAAGTAACCAAGTTGCTCCTGAAATAGAAAAAGTTGTAGAGAGAGCACATAGAGAATTTAAAGATGAATAAAAAAGAGAGACTTGAAAAAATTAGAAGATTTGTTACGGATTATCAGATCGGGACTCAGGAAGAAATTGTTGAGTACTTGAGGGAAGCAGGTATTTCTGCTACTCAAGCCACTGTATCAAGGGATATCAAGGAGCTTGGGATTGTTAAAATTCCTTTGAAGAATAATACCTATATCTATGAATTGCCAAAATCAATTGTTAAGAGTTTGCAGTTGGCTGAGGACAATATTGTGAGTTCTGAGTTAATGGGAAATATGATCAACCTTTCTGTCATTCCTGGAAATACTATTTTTGTGAAGAGTCAGTTGGTTGAAGCATTTTCTGAACAGATTTTTAGCTGTCTAGCTGATGATGATTCTATCTTAATTGTAGCTAGAACAGCAGAGGCAGCTGAAGAAATTGTTGAACAAGTCAAAAAATGGTAGGTCAGTATGTTACTTGAAATTTCGATAAAAAACTTTGCCATTATTGAGGCGATTTCCCTCAATTTTGAAAAGGGTATGACTGTTTTGACTGGGGAAACGGGTGCTGGAAAGTCTATCATTATCGACGCTATGAATCTCATGTTGGGGGCTCGGGCAACGACAGACGTTATTCGTCATGGTGCTTCTAAGGCAGAGATTGAGGGGCTTTTCTCGGTTGAAGATAGTCGCCTTTTGCAGGAACTTTTTGAAGAGCAAGGTTTAGAATTGGGTGATGAGATTATCATCCGCCGGGAAATTTTGCAAAATGGTCGTAGTGTTAGTCGCGTGAATGGCCAGATGGTCAATCTTTCTGTCTTGCGTGCTATTGGGCAACACCTTGTGGATATACATGGTCAGCATGATCAAGAAGAGTTAATGCGTCCTCAACTGCATATCCAGATGTTGGATGAGTTTGGTAATGCTGCTTTCTTGGACTTGAAGGAGACCTATCAAACGAGCTTTGATGCCTATCGCAAAATGCGTAAGCAGGTTCTAGAAGTCAAGAAAAACCAGCAGGAACATAAGGCTCGTATTGAGATGTTGGAATTTCAAATGGCAGAGATTGAGGCAGCAAACTTGCAGGCTGGTGAAGACTTGGCTCTTAACCAAGAACGAGATAAACTCCTCAATCATAAAAATATTGCGGATACGCTAACCAATGCCTACAGTATGTTGGACAATGAGGAATTCTCCAGTCTTGCTAATGTCCGTTCAGCCATGAATGACATGGAAAGTGTTGAAGAATACGACCCTGAATACCGTGAAATTTCAAGTTCTCTATCAGAAACATACTATGTTTTAGAAGATATTACAAAGCGTTTGGAAGATATTATTGAGGACTTGGATTTTGATGGCAATCGCCTCATGCAGGTTGAGAATCGCCTAGATCTTCTGAATACTATTACCCGCAAGTACGGTGGAACTGTGGACGATGTTTTGCTTTATTTTGCCAAGATTACGGATGAGTACAATCTCTTGACGGGTAATAATCTTTCTTCTGAAGACATGGAAGCAGAGCTCAAGAAATTGGAAGTCAATCTTGTTGATTTGGCAGGGCAGCTCGCATCCGCTCGTCATGATTTGGCCCAGCAGCTTGAAGCTGAGATTAAGCAAGAATTGCAAGACCTCTATATGGAGAAGGCACAATTCCAGGTTCGCTTTAGTAAGGGTAAATTTAGTCGTGAGGGGAATGAAACGGTCGAGTTTTACATTTCCACCAACCCAGGTGAGGACTTTAAGCCTTTGGTCAAAGTTGCATCTGGTGGGGAATTATCCCGTCTCATGTTGGCTATCAAGTCTGCCTTTTCTCGCAAGGAAGGGAAGACCAGTATTGTCTTTGATGAGGTGGATACGGGAGTTTCAGGTCGTGTGGCTCAAGCCATCGCTCAGAAGATTCATAAGATTGGCCAACATGGTCAGGTTCTTGCTATCTCTCACCTTCCACAAGTGATTGCCATCGCGGATTATCAATTCTTTATTGAGAAGATTAGTGATGAGCATTCTACGGTGTCGACGGTTCGTCTCTTGACTATAGAAGAGCGAGTAGAGGAAGTAGCTAAGATGTTGGCTGGGGAAAATGTAACCGAAGCTGCCCTTACCCAAGCCAGAGAATTATTGCAAACGAGGGAGAAATAAATGACAGACTATTATGTAATTGGAGATGTTCACGGAAAGGCAGGTATGCTAGAAGATCTGCTTAGAACCTGGGATGGTCAAACTCAGTTGCTCTTTCTAGGGGATTTGATTGACCGTGGTGAAGACAGTCGACGTGTTCTAGAAATGGTCAAAGACTTGGTCGACAATCATGGAGCTATCTGTCTATCAGGAAACCATGAGTATATGTTTCTGACTTGGCTCGATGACCCAGAAGAAAGCTATGACCATTATCGTCGCAATGGTGGAGATACAACCATTAACTCTATTTTAGGTCGTCCCTTGGATGCACCAGTTGATGGCGTAGAAGATGCCAAACGGGTTGCGACTGAAGCAGCAGACTTGGTCGAATTTATTCGTCAAATGCCATTTGTAGTAGAGACAGACAAGTATATCTTTGTTCACGCGGGTATTGACTTGACCTTGGATGATTGGCATGAAACAACAGATTACAAGAAAGTCTGGCTCAGAAAACCATTCCACGAAGCCGAAAATCATACTGGAAAAACCATTGTCTTTGGGCATACACCAGTTTATGGTTTGCTAAAGCAAGACCGAGGTACTGCTGAGCTTTGGATAACAGAGGATGGCAAGATTGGCATGGATGGAGGAGCTGTTTATGGTGGTGTCCTTCATGGGATTGTCTTTACTGACCAAGGAATGACCGAACACCACTTTATCGAGAATGATGGCTTTATTGCCGAAGATTAGTACTCCTAGCAGGGTATGGTCTTGTCAAAATGTTAAAAACAATTTATAATTAATAGATACCCTGAAAGGAAGAGCATCATGAACTTAGAAGATTTGAAAAAACGACAGGAGAAGATTCGGAACTTCTCTATTATCGCCCATATTGACCATGGGAAATCAACCCTAGCAGACCGCATTTTGGAAAAGACGGAGACGGTTTCTAGTCGTGAAATGCAAGCCCAGCTTTTGGATAGTATGGATCTTGAGCGTGAACGTGGGATTACCATTAAGTTGAATGCCATTGAGCTTAATCACACTGCTAAAGATGGCGAGACCTATATTTTCCACTTAATTGACACGCCAGGGCATGTGGACTTTACCTATGAAGTGTCGCGTTCGCTAGCAGCCTGTGAAGGAGCGATTTTGGTGGTTGATGCGGCCCAAGGGATTGAGGCGCAAACTCTTGCTAACGTTTATCTAGCCTTGGATAATGATTTGGAAATTCTGCCAGTCATTAACAAGATTGACCTACCAGCAGCTGATCCAGAGCGTGTGCGTACAGAGATTGAGGATGTCATCGGACTGGATGCCAGTGAAGCAGTCTTAGCTTCAGCCAAAGCTGGTATTGGTATTGAAGAAATTCTTGAGCAGATCGTAGAGAAAGTTCCCGCACCAACTGGTGATGTTTCAGCTCCATTAAAAGCCTTGATTTTCGACTCAGTTTATGATGCTTACCGTGGGGTTATCCTGCAAGTTCGTGTTATGGACGGAGTGGTCAAACCTGGCGATAAGATTCAGCTCATGAGCAATGGCAAGACCTTTGATGTGACTGAGGTGGGAATTTTCACACCGAAAGCAGTAGGGCGCGATTTCCTTGCGACTGGTGACGTTGGTTACATTGCAGCTTCTATCAAGACGGTTCAAGATACCCGTGTGGGTGATACAGTTACCTTGGCAACCAATCCTGCGGAAGAGCCATTACATGGCTACAAGCAAATGAATCCTATGGTCTTTGCAGGGCTTTATCCAATCGAGTCTAATAAATACAATGACCTTCGTGAAGCCCTTGAAAAATTGCAACTCAACGATGCCAGCCTTCAGTTTGAACCAGAAACATCGCAGGCGCTTGGATTCGGTTTCCGTTGTGGATTCCTTGGGCTTCTCCATATGGATGTTATCCAAGAGCGTTTAGAGCGCGAGTTCAATATTGACCTCATCATGACAGCTCCGTCTGTTATCTATAAGGTTAACTTGACCGACGGGGAGTCTATGGATGTTTCTAACCCATCAGAGTTTCCAGACCCAACCAAGATTGCGACTATTGAAGAACCTTATGTTAAGGCGCAAATCATGGTACCACAGGAGTTTGTTGGAGCGGTGATGGAACTGGCTCAACGCAAGCGTGGGGACTTTGTGACCATGGACTATATTGATGACAACCGTGTCAATGTTATCTATCAAATTCCACTTGCTGAAATCGTCTTTGACTTCTTTGATAAGCTTAAGTCTTCGACGCGTGGTTATGCAAGCTTTGACTATGAATTGTCAGAGTACCGTCCATCTAAGCTGGTGAAAATGGATATCCTTCTCAATGGTGATAAGGTGGATGCCCTCAGCTTTATCGTTCACAAGGATTTTGCCTACGAACGTGGGAAACTCATCGTTGATAAGCTCAAAAAAATCATCCCTCGTCAACAATTTGAGGTTCCAATTCAAGCAGCAATTGGGCACAAGATTGTGGCCCGTACTGATATCAAGGCCCTTCGTAAGAACGTACTTGCCAAGTGTTACGGTGGTGACGTTTCTCGTAAACGCAAACTCCTTGAAAAACAAAAGGCAGGTAAGAAACGGATGAAAGCTATCGGATCAGTAGAAGTCCCACAAGAAGCCTTCCTTAGCGTCTTGAGCATGGATGAAGAATAGAAATAAAAAAAACTCTTGAAGATTTTTCGGCTCTTTGTCAACTGTAGTGGGTTGATGAAAAGCTATACCCTGGAGAGGACCAAATTGGTTCTCTCCTTTTTGATGTTCAAAGCAATGAGAATTCTAGTTTTAAAGTTGTCAAAGTTCCGAAAGCCAAAAGCATTTCGCTTGATGACTTTGATGAGGTTATTGGTAGCCTCTAGTTTTGCGTTTGAGTAGGGAAGTTCCAGTGCATTCATGATCTTGTACTTATCTTTCAAAAAGGTCTTAAAAATAG
>NZ_RJNY01000031.1:0-10759 GCF_003942795.1 Streptococcus mitis | reverse complement strand
AAAAGTGACCAAACCCTCATTAGAAAGAATCTTATGGAACAATTAAATTTTATCACAAACTTACTCGGAATTAAAGACAAGAACATCATAATCTTGGATTATCTGGATGCTGGAACACATAAAGAAATCATCGCTAAGCTAGATTATCCTGCTCCTAAGTGTCTCGACTGTCAAGGACAAATGGCTAAATATGACTTCCAAAAAGAATCTAAAATTCCCTATCTAGAGTGTGCGGGCTACAAAACTCTTATTCGATTGAGAAAACGCCGTTTTCGTTGTAAAGTATGCGGAAAAATAGCTGTCGCAGAGACTTCCTTAGTCAAAAAGAACCACCAAATCTCAACGATCGTCAACCAGAAAATCACTCAAAAATTAATCGAGAAANTCNCTATGACNGCTATCGCCGAAAGTTTATCGGTCTCTACTTCGACAGTCATNCGTAAATTGAAAAAATTTAAATTCAAGACAGATTTATCTTCCCTTCCANNNCACATGNNNTGGGATGAGTANNGCTTCAAGAAAGGTAAGATGAGCTTTATTGCACAGGACTACGATACAAGAAAGATTGTAGCTATCCTAGATGGACGGACTCAAGCAACTATTCGCAATCATTTCCTTCGCTATTCTAGACAGGTGAGAAGTCGTGTGAAAGTCATTATCATGGACATGTTTAGTCCCTACTACGATATGGCTAGAAAACTTTTTCCNNNTGCNAAAATCNTTCTCGACCGCTTTCANATTGTCCAGCATCTCAATCGAGCAATGAATCGCGTACGCATCCAAATTATGAATCAGTTTGATCGGAGATCGCACGAATATAAAGCACTGAAACGTTACTGGAAACTCATTCAACAGGATAGCCGTAAACTCAGTGATAAACGTTTTTATCGACCAACTTTTCGGTCACACTTGACCAATAAAGAGATTCTAGAAAAGATACTTGCCTACTCTCAAGAACTTAGACAGCACTATAATCTCTATCAACTCCTACTCTTTCATTTTCAAGAGAAACAAACAGAACATTTCTTTAGTCTTATTGAAGAAACAATTTCTTCTGTAAATCCTATTTTTCAAACTNTTTTNAAGACCTTTTNGAAAGATAAGNACAAGATCATGAATGCACTGGAACNTCCCNACTCAAACGCAAAACTNGAGGCNACCAATAACCTCATCAAAGTCATCAAGCGAAATGCTTTTGGCTTNCGGAACTTTGANAACTTTAAAACTAGAATTCTCATTGCTTTGAACATCAAAAAGGAGAGAACCAATTTGGTCCTCTCCAGGTTGTAACTTTTCATCAACCCACTACAGTTGACAAAGAGCCCACTGTTTATTTGCTGATCATTAATTGTATAACAATTACGATAAATCTTCGCTTTCTTCATGTTTTTCACTATAAATGAGATTAAATAAATCTCTTTTTAAGCTGTCTAACTGCTAAGGTATAGAAGACAAAAATATAAGCACTATTGACAACTAAGAAAAGGATAAATTCAGATAAGGTAAAAGGGACTAAGGAACGAGCTCGATCACCAACAGCAATCTGAGCATAAGGGAAAATTCTAAAAAGACCTTGTCCAATAAAGAGGGTCATAAGTCCTGCCATAGCCAAAATAGCTGATATAAGAATAGGCACTGCGAAATTTTTTAAGCGAATACTGAGAAAAATTTGAATGGTGACAATAGTAATGGTTGCTAGCCAACCTGTGATAGACCAAAGCAAAAAGTCCAGTAGATAATTTGCAAAAGGTACCTTCAAAACCAAAGCGCTGATAATATAAAAGAGAAGAACTATCAGTTGACTAATAGCCATGACTAGTGATAAGCTGGTGATTTTTGATAAAATGATACGATTGGCTTTAACCGGAATACTTAATAAGCGCTGCCAGTTTTTATTACTTTCCTCGAATTGACAACTGATGGAACAGATAATCCCGATCAGAATAGGAGTAAATACCTGCGAGGAATAGAAAACTGTTTGTCCCCAAAGGACGTGAGCTTGTGTACCATCTAGGAGCACCTTNCGATTGAGAGCGTAAATCATTGCTCCCAATAAGGACCCAACAAGGTTAAAGAAGATTAGCGTTATCGGAATAGCACTTTTTTTGATTTTTTTAAATTCAAAAATAATCATAATAGATCCGCCTTTCCAATGAGTTTTTTACTGGCAAAGATGCTTAAAAAAATGATAAGCAATAATACGACTAATTTAAAGGGATAAGCATTATCGTATTGAAAAAGATAAGTGTTAGTTCCAGCCACCCGTTTAGCGATTCCCATCATAGAGAAATATTGCCAAGGAATGAAAATACGAATAGGAACTGGTAACGCACCGATACCTATAAATGACAGGAAGGAACCAATTAAGCCTGTTACTACTGTCACACTTGGCTTTGGATAGATAAAAGCTAAGCAAAGATGTAAACAAGACAGAAAGAGACAAACCAAAAAAGTTGTGAACAAAAAGAGACTCAATGAAACAGGTGTCACACTGACCTGCATGCCTTGAATAATAAATTTCAGAAAAAGCGTTTGAATCAAACTGACAACAAAGGCAAAAATAGCCATCACAGTCAATTTAGCTTTAAAAAGTTGCCAAGGACTTTCGTTACTGGTTTGCAAGAGTTTAAAAGTTTTGCCTAGATGTTCCAATTCCAGTAGTCTAGACGCTAAAACTGCAATGAAAAGTGGCAAAATAAAATCATTCAAGTAAGTCATGGTATAAATGGCATTATAGGCCTCATGTGTTTTAGGTAATTCATATTTGATAACAACGCTACTCCAAATCAAGCCCACTGTTACAATAGCAATCAAAGATAACAAGAAAGACCGTCTTTTTAGTTTGATAAATTCTAATTGTAAATTTAGCATTACAAAACACTTCCTTCCCGTCCTGTCATATCAAGGAAAACATCTTCCAGCGATCGACGAATCATACGAACTTGATAAATATCAACATCATTTTCAACTAAGAGTCGAATAGCAGTGGCTATATTAACTTTATTGTTATCGTTGATAATCAATTTTGGGTCATCATCCAAATTAAAACCATTGAACATTAGTATTCTTTTAGCAGTTACATCATCACTGGTCTCAAACAGATATTTTTCATCTTCTTCAAGGTCAGATAGGTGGCCTTCAAAAAGTAATTGACCATGATTGATAATGCCAACAGTTGTAGCCATCTGTTCAATTTCTGAAAGAATATGGCTAGAAACGATGATAGTCATATCGTATTTTTGTGGTAAAGACTTGATAAGCTCACGAATTTCTTGAATACCGGCAGGGTCTAAACCATTAGTTGGCTCATCCAAAATCAGTAATTTAGGAAATTTAACAATAGCTAACGCAATTCCTAAACGTTGTTTCATGCCTAGTGAATAGTTTTTAACTAGCTTGTCTTTTTGATCGAAAAGTTTGACAATCTTTAAGACTTCATCAATATTTCTTTTTGGTAATTTAAGCAATTTTTGGATAATTTCAAGATTTTCATAACCGGTCAAATTAGCATAGTAAGAGGGCTCTTCAATGAGGGAACCTACATTTGAGAGGAGTGATATTTGATTGCTATTAAAGGTTTTTCCAAAGAGCTTAATGGAACCGTGGCTTGGTTGCAACAATCCTAAAAGCATTTTCATAGCAGTACTCTTACCAGCACCATTTGGTCCCAAAAAACCATAAATTTCATTTTTTCTAATATGAATAGAGAGCTGATTAACGGCTACTTCACCTGAAAAATCCTTACTTAATTGGTTGGTTTCAACGATATAATTGTTCATTTGTTTTCTCCTTTAAAAATCTTAGAGTGATGTTACATCCTTTCGCTATTTTCATTATAATGAACCTCCTTTATTTTAACCTGTTCATTACCTTAATTCTTCCTTAATTTTTACTTTAAAGTCCTTGACCAAGGAAGCAATGTGTTATACTAGTCTTGTTGAGGTAATAGTATGAATTATAAAGAAAAGAAGATCTTAATTTTAGACGATAACCCAGAAATTTTAGAAATAGTGCAAGAATCATTGAGCATTGCTGGGTTTAGCAATCTAACAAGTGTACAATCACAAAAAGAAGCTTTGGAGCAATTTGAAGAAAAATCTTTTGATTTAGTTATTTTAGACATTATGCTGCCTGAAGGATCAGGATTTGAAGTTTTAAAGGGCATCCGTAAGACTTCAATGGTTCCTGTTTTGTTTTTGTCGGCAATCTCCGATATAGAAAAACAATATCAGGGCTTTGAGTTAGGGGCAGATGACTATATTATCAAGCCTTTCCGTCCAAGAGATTTGGAGTTGCGTATTCTTTCCATCCTAAAAAGAGCCTATCCCGAAAAGGAAGATACCCTTGTTTTGCCTGCTTGCCAGGTGCATTTTAGCCAAGCCTTGATTACCAAAGGAAAACTAGAGATTCAGCTGACAGCTAAGGAATACAGTATTCTTAAGGTCTTATATGATAATAAGAATTGCATTGTCACTTTTGACCAACTCTTAGAAAAGGTCTGGGGATTACAATACCAAGGCTATGATAATACCCTAATGGCTCATATTCGTAAGATTCGACAAAAGATTGAAGCCAATCCTTCTAAACCAGAAAGCTTAATAACGGTTAAAGGTTTGGGTTACAAACTAAAGGTGAATTAAATGGATACCGTTAAATTTTTTACTAAGTTATTAACCAGGTATGTTCTATTAATCTTGGCTTTAATCATAGGACTTGTTTTTGTTTATGGTTTGGTTTTCTCAGCCTATTTTAGTTTCTATGGAAAGGAAAAACCGGAACTACTTTACACTAAAATCGCTCAATCGAGTCAAGAGAATAATTTCAATTTTGATAAAAGCAGCAAAATTGAAATGGATAAACAAAATACTTGGGCTATGGTACTGAATCAAGATGGCAATATTGTCCAATCTTATCATTTACCTAAAGGACTCAAAAGGCATTATACGAATGCTGATATGGTTAAATTTTCACGTTGGTATTTAGAAGATTACCCTGTTTTCTCCTATGTACGTGGTCAGCAAATTTTAGTTTTGGGCTATCCTAAAAAGCATTCCTTAGCAAAATTTAATTTCTATGCTAATACGCAATTTATTAGGAATTTTCTCAGTTTGGGACTTGTTTTCTTGGGTATTATTCTTTTACTTATTTTTATTCTTTTGAGCCGATCAAAGTTGCGTATTAAAAAGGAGATGGAGCCGATTATTACTGCTGTCACTTCTTTATCTCAAGGTCAAAATATCGTTCTTAAAGAAAAGGGAAATTTCTCTGAAATTAAGACGGCTCTCAATGAAACATCTCATATTTTGGAAGAAAGCAACACGATGAAAGAGCAATGGATTAGAGGGGTCAGTCATGATTTACGCAATCCTCTTATGCTCATATCAGGTTATAACAGTCAGTTAGAGCAGCAATATGGCAAAGGAAAGCAGACAGAGGAAATTGAAAATCAGATTCAAACTATGAAAGAAATGATTTCTAATCTCAATATGAGCTACTTATTGGATAACCAAAAGCGTCACTCCGAATTTTCCAATCTTGATTTGGTTGCTGTCCTACGAACAGTAATTGCCGATATATTGAATAATTATGAAACAATTACACTTCATTTTGATTTGCCTGCCGAGACAGTGTTGGTAAAAGGAGAGGTAACTTTATTAGCAAGAGCTTTTAGAAATCTCTTGCTTAATAGTATTATGCACAGCGGCTCTAACCAGATTGATCTGACTTATCAATTATCTGATAATAAAGTGCTCATCGTCATTGCGGATCAAGGAGATATTACAGCTCAAAAAATTACTGAGCTAAATCAAAAATCAACTAATTATGAATCACATGGTATGGGAACAGTTATCACCAAACAAATTATTAAATTACATCAAGGTGAAATTGTTTTTTTGGACAATCATCCAGGCTTAAAAGTCACCATTTCTTTACCTTTAGTAAAGGAACAATGGCCTGCCTAAGAACAAGCTTACACTTAGAAAACTAACCATTTGGAGCATTGCGACACATTATTTATCTTCTAAATATTTCTAAATGCTATTTTTGGGGCAAAGTATTCTTTCGTCTAATCATCGTAAATTTTTGATAAATAAGTAGCAATACTATTCTATTTATCAAAAATTTTTCTGTTATACGCAAAAAAAGAGTGAACAAATAAAGTTGCACTCTTTTACTGTTAAAATGTTTTGTCAACAACTATATACGATTACACTAAAAACGCTTTAGATACTGTCAATAATTATGTGTAAACACTCAAGTAGAGTTATGGAGTGCTAATCAAATAAGCTTTCAAGTGTGTCAGAACATTGACCAAACCCTTTATGGATTCGTTGACTTTGCTTGAAATTATAATCTTCAAACAAAGTAACTAAGTAACGGTCCAGGGCTTCTTCGTTAGAAAAAAGAACCTTCTTTTTCGTTTGACGTTTAATTTCTTTGTTGAGAGACTCAATGAGGTTTGTCGAATAAATGCTGTACCAAATTTGGTAGGGAAACTGGAAAAAAGTTAAAAGATTATCCGTATTCTCCAGACTTTCCATGACTTTCCTATACTTTGGCTTCCATTCAGCGATAAAGTCCTCTAAAGCTTGTACTGCCATTTCTAAATTTTCAGCACGATAAATCGTTTTTAATTACCCTAGAATAACCACTCGATTAGATCGTTTCACCTTACTAGCCCTTTTCATCAACCCACTACAGTTGACAAAGAGCCTGTAAGCCATCGTCTTTCTCTCTTTCTTACAATTAAGTCACTCTTTACTATCATTTATAACGCTTTTTCAACTAGTTGGAAACCAGAAGCAAAAACAAAAAAGCCTAGGATTCCTAGGCTTTTTTGTTTTTAGATTATTTTCCAAGGTAGTATTCTTTTACGACGTTCAATTTTTCATCGAATTCGAATACCAATGGTGGGAAGTTAGGGATTTCTACACCCATGATTTCATCATCTGACAAGTGTTTGATGTGTTTTACAAGGGCACGGATTGAGTTACCGTGAGCACCTACGAATACGTTTTTACCATCTTTAAGTGCTGGAGCGATTTTGTCTTCCCAGAATGGAAGGGCACGTTCCAAAGTCACTTTCAAGTTTTCAGCATCTGGAATGACTGAATCGTCAAGTGAAGCGTAACGACGGTCAGTATGTGCTGAGTATTCGTCATCATGAGGCATTGCTGGAGGCAATACATCGTATGAACGGCGCCAGATGTGAACTTGCTCATCACCAAATTGTTCAGCAGCTTCAGCTTTGTTTTTACCAGTCAAACCACCGTAGTGACGTTCGTTCAAGCGCCATGATTTTTCAACTGGAACCCAGAGCTGGTCAGCAGCTTCAAGAGCCAAATTTGTTGTTTTAATCGCACGTTTCAATACTGAAGTGTAAGCTTGGTCAAATTCGATACCAGCTTCCTTGATCAATTTACCAGCGTCAATCGCTTGTTGTGTTCCTTTATCAGACAAATCAACATCAGCCCAACCAGTGAAAAGGTTAGCTTTGTTCCATTCAGACTCACCGTGGCGAGCAAAAACCAATTTTACCATTAGATGGATTCTCCTTTTATTTTTCGAGGTTTCCCTCGTTTATCTATTCTATTTTACACAATTTTTCACAAAAAAGCTAGTTAAAATCAACTAAAAAGAGAAGAGCTTATCAGTCTTCTCTTTATCACACTATCATAATTGTTCTCGATAGACGATGAAATAGTCCCGTCCAAATAATTGGAAAACTACTACTCTTCAATTACAAATTTTTTCAATGTTCCAAAGTAAAGTGAACCACCAATAATGGTTAGAATTCCACCTACCCATCCCAAAAATGGAATCAAGCCGACCGCACCACCTACAATGAGCAAAACAGAAGGTACATTCGTAACACGNTCATCATCTTTATAATAAACAATAGCCACAATTCCCAACACTAAAACAGCAATTTTAACCAATGACAAAATAATTGAGAGCCCTGTCAATGTCCCAACTGTTACATCTGCGTCTTCAGTTGCCGCAGCAGCACCAACAGCCATGATAAACATGATGACTGGCGCTAAAAGCAATACAATTCCTGAAATAAGACCAAAAATAGCGTTAACACGAGCAAGTGTATTTGTTTTCATAATAATCTCCTTAAAATTTTTATAGGTATTATTCTATCATAATTTCTCTAAAAATTAAACAGTCTTATAAAATTTTATAATAAATATTGATTTTTAAAAAATAATTTTAAGTTCTAAAGTCTCTTTATAATTAGTAGAAATATAAAATTATGAGAAAACTGAATAGTTGATTATGTTAATTATCTACACGGACAGGCCAGGAAGAACTTCATTTGAAGAAATGGACTAGTAAATTTTGGCTCTATAATATTTGTAGTGGATAAATCCCCTATAGACTATTTTTGTGTAGAAAAAAAGTCCCATATAATCTATAACGAAAAGCAACCAAACCATCATTAGAAAGAATCATATGGAACCATTATTTAATCTCAAAAGATACCCCAATTTCTAACATTTGGGGTGTAAT
Organism: Streptococcus mitis; assembly: GCF_003942795.1. Lineage (GTDB taxonomy): Bacteria > Bacillota > Bacilli > Lactobacillales > Streptococcaceae > Streptococcus > Streptococcus mitis_BJ. Next base: position 2,242 of record NZ_RJNY01000031.1, on the reverse strand, counting down.
TTTACCAATTATTCTCAGTTACTACAAAAAATAATTTCTATCTTATTGTAGTTGAGATGTCAAAGCCTTCAACTGTTTTTGCAAATTGTCTCTAAAATCTTTCAATTGTTGAGATAATTTTGATTTATCAGCTTCCTTGATCTCAGTAGACCCTAGCAAATCATACAATTTTTTCTGCGTATCGAATAATTTTTGAGTTGACTCTTTTAGTTTAGTAAACGAATCATTATTTTCCATAGCTGTGCCTTTGAAACCTTCCTCAGCTTTAGTAAAATAATCATCAAAAATCTTTTTATAAAGATCTATATAATCTGCATAAGTGCGCATTGATTCAATCGCATCGTCTGTTACAACCGGTGTATCGAAAGTGATTGTTTCTTTTGCACTATTAGATGTTGCTACTGTCTTCTCATCATTACTTGTTGAAGTATTCTTTGAACTTTGTATTCCACATGCAACTAGAAGAGAAAGAGATAATAGAGCTACTCCTAGACCGATAAACTTTTTTGATCTTTTCATGCTAAAACGCCTCTTATTCTTCTGATTTGAATTTCTTCAATGTTGCAAGGAATAAAGATCCTCCGATAATAGCAAGGATACCCCCAACCCATCCTAAGAATGGAATGAGACTAACTCCACCAGAAACAATCATTAGTACAGACGGAGCTGCTCCTACACGATTATCTCCTTTATAGTAAACAATAGCAATGATACCAAGAACAAGATTTGCAATCTTCAAGGCATTCAAGAGTAAGCCAACACCTGAAACAGCTCCTGCAGTAGCTCCTCCATTAAGAGTTGTAGCAGCTGTGTTTACCGCTGTTCCCAACAAGACAAAAGGACCAATAAGAAGTAAAATTCCTCCCACAAGACCAACGATACCACTAATTAAAGCAAGTGTTTTTGATTTCATAATAAAATCTCCTTTTTTATTTTTTTCAAATAAAATTATATCATATTTACTAAAAAAAAAAAGTATTTTCTGATATTATAAAGTAAAAATTTGTATAATATGAAATAAAATTGAGTAAATATCAGCAAATATTTGAAGAAAAATTTCCATTTCACTCTTGCTAGTCTCCTTACTTTCTGCTAAAATGATGTCAAAAAATTAAGAAGGACAAGATTATGCCACAAAATCTCTTTAAAGAATTGGCAATCAATTTTGGGAACTGGAAGACGACTGCGTCCTCAATAATGGTATCGAGATTGAGCTGATTTACCGCTCGCTGGACGACTTTGACCAAGACCTGCAGACCGTAATTTTAGAGCACCAAGCTCAGAATTCTTACACCACCTGTATGTGGTACAATCTGCTCCACAGCAAGATTCTCTACGATCGAGACGGTCGCTATGCTGCCCTCCAGAACAAGTACAGCCTGCCCTACCCAGCTGAGCTGAAAAAGAATATCATCAGCAAGCAGCTCCTGCTCCTCGACCAAGCTATGCCAGCTTTTTCAAGACAGATTAAAAAAGCTCTCAAACGCCAAGACCTGCTCAGTATCAATCATCGTAGCAGCGAATTTTTCGCCTCTTACTTTGACGCACTCTTCGCCTTCAATGAGCAGCTCCATCCAGGAGAAAAACGCATGCTCCAGTTCGCAAAAAACACTTGCTCTCATCTACCTCAAAATTTTGAAGACGATATTCAAGATTACTTTCAAAATCTCTACCAGTTAGATCACCATCAGAAAACAGTCCTAACTTTGGAACAAATCCTATCAAATCTTAAGCACATGATTAATGAATCCATTTAGAACTCCAACAGATATAAGCTCATGAAATCTGCTTTTCAGATGATTCATGAGCTTTTTGAATTTTCACAATATACAGCAGATTGAATCTAGAATAGTACAACGAGATTTTTAAAACATTTTTAGAAATTGGTTTGAATTTCCCAACCAATTTGTTTAGTTTTTATTTCATTTCGATATATAATAGAGCCATTAATTGAAACAAGAGGAAAGTTCTAACATTATAAAAACGCATCATATCAGCTGTTCAAAAACGGCTCTATAATTTCTGTAGTGGGTAAAACCACCATAGGTCTTATGGAGCCTATTTTGCTGTAGAAAAAAAGTCCCATAAGACCTATAATGAAAAGTGACCAAACCCTCATTAGAAAGAATCTTATGGAACAATTAAATTTTATCACAAACTTACTCGGAATTAAAGACAAGAACATCATAATCTTGGATTATCTGGATGCTGGAACACATAAAGAAATCATCGCTAAGCTAGA
>NZ_RJNY01000030.1:0-13808 GCF_003942795.1 Streptococcus mitis | reverse complement strand
CGCATTATAAACGACTATTAAAAGAGGATGGTTGCTCAAATCATTTAGAAGATATTTTTAATGATAAATATAGAGGTTTAAATTTAGTTCCTAAAATAAAGTTCAAAAAAATAAACCTATTTGGAAACAGAATAAAATTTCCAGTTAATTGTGCAGAGGCTTCTCGCAAAAATTTATGAAGATGATGTTAGGTGTCCTTATTCCTTCTATATCTACATCTACTCAATATTATGTGTTAAATACATTTTTATAGTAGCATTTTTATGCCTCATTTTCAAAGTTATTAGAATAAGTAACGAATTATATTTTCTATTTTCAAGTTATTATTTATGTTATACTGGAAAAAATCAATATTTTAGAAATCGTCTTACCACATAAAAAACTCAGTCAATTTGTTCTTAAAACTCCCCCAAGCGATACCATCGGCTGGGTAGCAAAGAAATAAAAAGTCCTGTCACTTTCTCCCATTTAACCTTTGACTATTCCGCAAAATTATCGTACAATAAAGAGTACATGATAAAATGAGGTCAGAGTCTGTTCGCTCTGGCGATAGTAGTAAAAATGAGGAGAAACGCTTTGGAATTAGAAGTATTTGCTGGGCAAGAAAAAAGTGAACTATCTATGATTGAGGTAGCGCGTGCTATCTTGGAACTTCGTGGTCGCGATCATGAGATGCATTTTAGCGATCTTGTAAACGAAATTCAAAACTACCTTGGAACATCAAACAGCGATATCCGCGAAGCTTTGCCTTTGTTCTACACAGAGTTGAACTTTGACGGTAGCTTCATCTCTCTTGGGGACAACAAATGGGGTCTTCGTTCATGGTATGGTGTGGACGAAATTGACGAAGAAATCATCGCTCTTGAAGAAAGTGACGACGATGAAGTAGCACCAAAAGCTAAGAAAAAACGTGTCAATGCCTTTATGGATGGTGATTCAGATGCCATTGACTACAATGCAGATGATCCAGAAGATGAAGATGCGTACGAAGCCGATCCAGCTCTTTCATATGATGATGAAAATCCAGATGATGAGAAAAATGAAGTGGAAGCTTACGATGCAGAAATCAACGAAATCGCCCCTGATGACTTGGGTGAAGACGTGGATCTTAACGAAGAAGACGACGAGTTTTCTGATGATGATACTGAAACGAGTGAAGAAGAGTAAAAGACTTCATAGAGGAGATTGTAAGATCTCCTTTTTCATTCCTTGAGCAGAGTGGTTAAGCGGGTCGTCCGTTTGGATGCGAATCTTTAGTTGGTTTTCTGAAAACAATCTCCTTTTTTCATCTTTTACCAATTCGGGTTGACAAATGTTCTGCTTTGAGGTATTATATTGTTCGGGCACCTCTTTTAGAGGTCGGGGCTCCCTAGTTACTAGGGAGCTATTTTTGTTTTTTCAGGAAGTTTTCTTGAAATGTCGTTATTCATAAGGGTCTTGTTTTCTATCTCCCCTCGTAGTTAACAAGGCCTTGAGCATTTTAGAAAGAGGAATCTATGTCTACGAAATATATTTTTGTAACTGGTGGTGTGGTGTCGTCTATTGGGAAAGGAATTGTCGCAGCAAGTCTGGGGCGTCTCTTGAAAAATCGTGGTCTCAAAGTAACCATTCAAAAGTTTGATCCTTATATCAATATTGATCCGGGAACCATGAGTCCTTACCAGCACGGGGAAGTCTTTGTGACAGATGATGGGGCTGAGACAGATTTGGACTTGGGTCACTATGAACGTTTCATCGATATTAATTTAAACAAATATTCCAATGTGACAACTGGTAAAATCTACAGTGAAGTTCTTCGTAAGGAGCGCCGTGGCGAGTACCTTGGCGCAACTGTTCAAGTCATTCCTCATATCACAGATGCTTTGAAAGAAAAAATCAAGCGTGCCGCTGTAACGACCGACTCTGATGTTATTATCACAGAGGTTGGTGGAACCGTTGGGGATATCGAGTCCTTGCCATTCCTAGAGGCCCTTCGTCAGATGAAGGCAGATGTGGGTGCAGATAACGTCATGTACATTCATACAACCTTGCTTCCTTACCTCAAGGCTGCTGGTGAAATGAAGACTAAGCCGACTCAGCATTCTGTAAAAGAATTGCGCGGTTTGGGAATCCAGCCAAATATGTTGGTCATTCGTACGGAGAAACCAGCTGGTCAAGGAATTAAAAACAAACTTGCTCAGTTCTGTGACGTAGCACCAGAAGCCGTTATCGAGTCTTTGGATGTCGAACACCTTTACCAAATTCCATTGAATTTACAGGCGCAAGGCATGGACCAAATTGTCTGTGACCATTTGAAATTAGACGCACCAGTAGCGGATATGACAGAATGGTCAGCCATGGTGGACAAGGTCATGAACCTGAAAAAACAAGTTAAGATTTCCCTCGTTGGTAAGTATGTGGAGTTGCAAGATGCCTACATCTCTGTGGTTGAAGCCTTGAAACACTCTGGGTATGCCAACGACGCAGAAGTGAAGATTAATTGGATCAATGCCAATGATGTGACAGCAGAGAATGTAGCAGAGCTCTTGTCTGATGCGGACGGTATCATCGTGCCAGGCGGTTTCGGTCAACGTGGTACGGAAGGGAAAATTCAAGCCATTCGCTATGCGCGTGAGAATGATGTTCCAATGTTGGGTGTCTGCTTGGGAATGCAGTTGACTTGTATCGAGTTTGCTCGTCACGTTTTAGGTCTTGAAGGGGCTAATTCTGCAGAACTTGCACCAGAAACAAAATACCCTATCATTGATATCATGCGTGATCAGGTTGATGTTGAGGATATGGGTGGCACCCTTCGTTTGGGACTTTATCCATCTAAGTTGAAACGTGGCTCTAAGGCAGCGACTGCTTATCACAATCAAGAAGTGGTGCAACGCCGTCACCGTCACCGTTATGAGTTTAACAATGCCTTTCGTGAACAGTTTGAGGCGGCAGGTTTTGTCTTTTCAGGAGTTTCTCCAGACAATCGTTTGGTAGAAATTGTGGAAATTCCTGAAAATCAATTCTTTGTGGCTTGTCAGTATCACCCTGAACTTTCCAGCCGTCCAAACCGTCCAGAAGAACTCTACACTGCCTTTGTTACTGCAGCAGTTGAGAACAGCAATTAGTAAAATCAGAACCTTTGAGAACAATCTCAGAGGTTTTTTAATCCATTCAGGAAAGCTTTGCTAACTCAGATGCTTGCCGATAAGAATTAGAAGTCCCCTTTCTCACTGAGGGAAGAGGATTTTTACTTGTTTTTCTGCTACTTCCTCATTTGTCCTAGAGCCCTTTTTGTGTTACAATGAATGGTATGAAAGCTAAGAAATTATGGATGACTGGCTTGACTGTGGCTGGTCTAAGTGCCCTCGCTTTGGGGGCTAAAAAAGCAGCAGATAATCACAAGCTCATGAAGGCTCAGGAAGAGTTTACCGCTATCGTGCGCGAACTTTTCTCAGATATGGGTGAGATTGCGACTATCTATGTTCAAGTCTACGAAAGTAGCCTAGAGCGACTCGTCGGAGGAGTCGTTTTCGAGGATGGTCGTCACTATACCTTTGTCTATGAAAATGAAGACCTAGTCTATGAGGAGGAAGTCTTATGATTATTCCCAATAGTATAGAAGAACTAGCAGGTTTTGTCGAGCAAGATGGCAAGAAGGTCTTCCTTTTTGTGGCAGACTGGTGTGGCGATTGTCGTTATATCTATCCATCCTTGCCAGAGATTGAGGAGACCAATCCAGAGTTCACCTTTATTCGAGTGGACCGAGACCAGTATCTGGATCTGGCCAAACTCTGGGATGTGTACGGCATTCCTAGCCTTGTTGTGCTAGAAAAGGACAAGGAAATCGGCCGATTTGTCAATCGCGACCGTAAAAGCAAGGAAGAAATTAACGACTTTTTAGCAGGACTGAAATAGGAGAAAAGGAAAGAATGATTTTTACATATAACAAAGAACATGTTGGCGATGTCCTTATGATCATCGTGAAAAACAGCGGAGATGCCAAGTTGGACGTGGAGCGCAAAGGCAAGGTAGCTCGTGTTTTCCTCAAAGAAAATGGAGAAACAGTGGCGTGGAATATTTTCGAAGTTTCAAGTTTGTTTGAAATTGCAGAGCGCGGTCAAGTCTTTTTATCAGATGAGCAAGTCGCTCGTTTGAACCAAGAATTGCAGGCAGAAGGCTTTGCAGAAGAAATTGTTAATGACAAGGAACCTAAGTTTGTCGTCGGTGAGATTGTTGAGATGGTAGCCCATCCAGATAGCGACCACCTCAACATCTGTCAAGTGGCCGTTGCAAGTGATAAGACAGTGCAAATCGTTGCAGGGGCTCCCAATGCGCGTGTTGGGTTGAAAACCATTGTAGCTCTTCCTGGAGCGATGATGCCCAAAGGCAATCTTATTTTCCCAGGCGAACTTCGTGGCGAAAAGAGTTTTGGCATGATGTGTAGCCCTCGTGAATTGCATTTGCCAAATGCTCCGCAAAAACGTGGGGTTATTGAATTATCAGAAGACCAAATTGTCGGAACTCCATTTGACCCAGCCAAGCATTGGCAGGGATAAAGAAGGATCTGCAAAATTGCAGGTTCTTTTTTTGAGATAAATTGCAAGAATAAATGCAACATTTACTTGAACTCATCCACTAGAGCTTCATAAGCTGTTCTGTAAGCTAAATATTTTCGCGGTCTGTGGTTGATATCATATAAGGCCTTGTTCAAAGCCTCATCAGAGATAGTGGCTAAATCTGTTTTCTTTGGGAAATATTCTCTTAGCAAGCCATTTGCGTTTTCATTACTTCCTGTCTGCCAGGATGAATAGGCATCCGCAAAGAAAAAGGAAATTCCTAAGTTTTCTACCATAGGATAGCGGGCAAACTCTTTTCCTCTGTCTGAAGTGAAGGATTTAAGAGCCTCTTTTGGAAATAGCCTACAAAGTTGTTCGATGGCTGAAAACATGGCTTTGGCTGTTCTATCTGGTATCTTGAAAGCTAAGTAAAAACGAGTTTTTCACTCTAGAAAAGTCACTAAACACCCCTTGCTTTTGCCTCTGGAAGACACTACAGTATCAAGCTCCCAGTGGCCAAAAGTTTCACGATTCCGGATCTCTTTAGGACGTTTGGCAATCAATGTGCTAATCCTAAATCTTCCACGTGTTTCTTTGGGTTGTCGAGTCTTCCCTTTACGACGAAGGGCGCTTAAATCCAGAACAATCAAACCAGCATAGAGCCAGTTATAGATGGTTTTAAAAGCTACCATTAGCTTTTGTCCAAGCTGATAGCGCCCATAAATCTGTTCAGGCGACCAGGAGGATTTTAAACCGTTCTTAATTTCCTTTTTCAACTTTGGTGTTAAACAAGACTTCCGACCTTTTTGCTTAGCCCTGTGGTCATACTGTTCCTGTGCTAGGGCTGCAGAATAACCTTTTTGACATCGCCTTAACTCTCTTGAAATGGGAGACTTATGGACGCCAAGTTTACTTGCAATTTGGCAAGGTTTCAAACCTGATTCCAAGTAGGTTTCTATCTTTATTCGGTCGGTTATGGTAAGATGGGAGTAGCTCATAGTTTTTCCTCGGGTTCTGTTTGTGTGGTTACTTACAGTTTACACCAATGAAACGCTATGAGTTTTTTGTTGCACTATATTTTACAATTTATCTTGACAAAAAAATATTTTTGTTATATAATCAGTTAAACTGATTATCAGAAAGGGTGATTAATATAGATGTAAATAAATCGTTGGGTTTTCAATTAAGCAAAATAGCTCAGGAAATGGATTGGCGTTTCTCAGAATTGTTGAAAGAATATCAAATAAATTCAAGAGATTATGGGATACTGTTGGCCATATCTAACAAGGAAGAGCTAACGCAAATAAATGTTGGCGATTTGCTTAAAATTGATAGAACAACTATTGGACAATTAATTGATTGCTTGGAAATGAAAGGACTAATTTTTCGGAAGCGGAATCCACAGGATCGCCGGCAAAACATCGTGTTGCTAACAGATAGCGGTAGAGAACTTGTAGAAACAATGTGGTTAAAAATGCTAGGAGTCGAGAAAGAAGTGCTGAATGACTTATCAGGTATTCAAGAGAAGGTTATCTTAGATATTGCTCAATTTATAAAGGAGAAGAACAATGGATAAATTAGAGTTTTTAAAACTGCAAACAGAGTTGACTATTAGTCCGATGGACTATTTGGCACAAGCTAAATCAGGAACAGAGTTCATGTTAATTGATGTGCGAAATGCCCCTCCGCATTTGAAGAAAGAAAAAATTCAAGGAGCGATAGAAATTCCTCTGAATAACTTAGCTTCCTGTTTAGAGGAGTTGCCTAAGGATAAGGAAATTGTTGTTTATTGTTGGGATGTTTGGTGCAATATGGCTAAAAAAGCTTCCATTATCTTGTTGGAAAATCATTTCAAAGTAAAAGAATTATCTGGTGGTATAGCTGCTTGGAAAACTTTAGGTTTATCTACAGAAGGTTTGCATAATTAACAATAGCAGTGAAGCAAATGAGAAATTAAGCTCATTTGCTTCACTGCTATAATGTTTGTGAGTATTTTTAAATTTTCCTCCATACTGTCTCAAAAGAAGATGCTGTCGCTATTATTTTGTGAGTCGGTTATCAACTGAGGAGTGGCTGTGGGGCTCTGGCTTGGAGTGTTGTACTTGCATTGGTGGATAAGGCTGTTTAGGCCGTGGTCTTCCAATACTTTGAGGCACTTTCTCTTGAAAACAATGCCAATGAGTTGGCTGTCAGTATAGGCATAAATTTTGTGGCGGGGATGGATAAAGACAGCAAAGTCATGGGAGCCATCCTCCATCCAAAGGCTAATCTCGGATTCTTCACTGTCTCGGCTGTAGCGAGCATGACTAATCTGCTGCATAGAAATGCAGTAGGTAACTGCTGATAAGAGTCCGATATAATGATAGGTCACATAGTCGTGGTCAAAAGAGAGGATAGTCGCATGAATGGTTAGTCTGCGAATAGAGCAGTAAGAAGAAAGCAGCAACTAGCAGACTAAGGACAAAGAAACTGGCGTCTTTGTAGGGGGTTGGAGCTAGTCAGGTAGTCTACGGCACCCAAGGCAGAAAAGCCTCCGAATCACAGAGAAATCAGAATAAAAAGAATATTTTTCACAGGCGAATGTTTAATGGTCATCGGGGCCTCCGTTGTACAAATCTAGTGGGAAAGGGGCAGAAACTGCAACTTTCCTTTTTATCTATACTATACCACATTTTTTTTCACTTTTTGCCTCCTTTTACGAATGATAAGTTAGGAGGATGAAAAATGTATAATAAAGTTATCTTAATCGGACGCTTGACGTCTACACCAGAATTGAACAAAACCAACAATGACAAGTCAGTAGCGCGCGCAACGATCGCTGTGAATCGTCGTTACAAAGACCAAAATGGGGAACGTGAAGCTGACTTTGTCAATCTTGTTCTTTGGGGAAAATTGGCTGAAATCTTGGCAAGCTACGCAACTAAAGGTAGTCTTATCTCTGTGGATGGAGAACTTCGTACCCGTCGCTTTGAGAAAAATGGGCAGATGAACTATGTGACTGAAGTCCTTGCCACAGGATTCCAACTTTTGGAAAGCCGCGCCCAACGAGCCATGCGTGAAAATAATGCAGGACAGGATTTGGCAGATTTGGTCTTGGAAGAGGAAGAATTGCCATTTTAATACTCTTCGAAAATCTCTTCAAACCGCGTCAGTTTCACCTTGCTGTAGGTATAGGTAACTGACTTCGTCAATCTTATCTACAACCTCAAAGCAGTTCTTTGAGCAACCTGCGGCTAGCTTCCTAGTTTGCTCTTTGATTTTCATTGAGTATAAGCATTGAAAAGTCTGAGTTGCTCTCAGGCTTTTTATCTTGCCAAAGTCAGACTTTTTTCTTGACTATTTCTGACCAAGTGATACAATAGAACTATGAATTAGCACTCAGTCATAAAGAGTGCTAATAATATGTAGTTTATCATGGAGGAAAACAGATGTTGAAACCATTAGGAGACCGTGTGGTCTTGAAAATTGAAGAAAAAGAACAAACTGTTGGAGGCTTTGTCCTTGCGGGCTCAGCCCAAGAAAAAACAAAAACAGCCCAAGTTGTAGCTACTGGACAAGGTGTTCGTACCTTGAATGGTGACTTGGTTGCTCCAAGCGTTAAGCCTGGAGACCGTGTCTTAGTTGAAGCTCATGCAGGTATTGATGTCAAAGATGGCGATGAAAAGTACATCATCGTTGGCGAAGCCAACATCTTGGCAATCATTGAAGAATAGAAGGAGAAAGTAAGTATGTCAAAAGAAATTAAATTTTCATCTGATGCTCGTTCAGCTATGGTTCGTGGTGTTGATATCCTAGCAGACACTGTTAAAGTAACCTTGGGACCAAAAGGTCGTAATGTCGTTCTTGAAAAATCATTTGGCTCACCATTGATTACTAATGACGGTGTGACCATTGCCAAAGAAATTGAACTAGAAGATCATTTTGAAAACATGGGTGCCAAATTGGTATCAGAAGTGGCTTCAAAGACCAACGATATCGCAGGTGACGGAACGACAACTGCAACAGTTTTGACTCAAGCGATCGTCCGCGAAGGAATCAAAAACGTCACTGCGGGTGCCAACCCAATCGGTATCCGTCGTGGGATTGAAGCAGCGGTTGCCGCAGCTGTAGAAGCCTTGAAAAACAATGCCATTCCAGTTGCCAACAAAGAAGCCATTGCTCAGGTTGCTGCCGTATCTTCTCGTTCTGAGAAAGTCGGCGAATACATCTCTGAAGCCATGGAAAAAGTTGGTAATGATGGTGTCATCACTATTGAAGAGTCACGTGGTATGGAAACAGAACTTGAAGTCGTGGAAGGAATGCAGTTTGACCGCGGATACCTATCACAGTACATGGTGACAGATAGCGAAAAAATGGTGGCTGACCTTGAAAATCCATACATCTTGATTACCGACAAGAAGATTTCCAATATCCAAGAAATCTTGCCTCTTCTAGAAAGCATTCTCCAAAGCAATCGTCCTCTCTTGATTATTGCGGATGATGTAGATGGCGAAGCTCTTCCCACTCTTGTATTGAACAAGATTCGTGGAACCTTCAACGTCGTAGCAGTTAAGGCACCTGGCTTTGGTGACCGTCGTAAGGCTATGTTAGAAGACATCGCTATCTTGACAGGCGGAACAGTCATCACAGAAGATCTTGGTCTTGAATTGAAAGATGCGACAATTGAGGCGCTTGGTCAAGCAGCTAGAGTAACTGTGGACAAAGATAGCACTGTTATCGTAGAAGGTGCTGGAAATCCTGAAGCTATTTCTCACCGTGTTGCAGTTATCAAGTCTCAAATTGAAACTACAACTTCTGAATTTGACCGTGAAAAATTGCAAGAACGCTTGGCAAAATTGTCAGGTGGTGTCGCAGTGATCAAGGTCGGTGCTGCAACTGAAACTGAGTTGAAAGAAATGAAACTCCGCATTGAAGATGCCCTCAACGCTACTCGTGCAGCTGTTGAAGAAGGAATCGTTGCTGGTGGCGGAACAGCTCTTGTAAATGTTATTCCAGCCGTAGCTGATTTGGAATTGACAGGAGATGAAGCGACAGGACGCAATATTGTTCTCCGCGCCTTGGAAGAACCTGTTCGTCAAATCGCTCACAATGCGGGATTCGAAGGTTCTATTGTTATTGACCGCTTGAAGAATGCTGAAGTTGGTACAGGCTTCAACGCAGCAACTGGCGAATGGGTCAACATGATTGAAGAGGGAATCATTGACCCAGTTAAAGTGAGCCGTTCAGCTCTTCAAAATGCAGCATCTGTAGCTAGCTTGATTTTGACAACAGAAGCAGTCGTAGCCAATAAACCGGAACCAGCAGCCCCAGCTCCAGCAATGGATCCAAGCATGATGGGCGGGATGATGTAAAAGTAACTTATAAAAAACACAAAAGAAGGGAATACATATCCCTTCTTTTTATGATAATCACTTCTAAATTGGATTGAGCTCTCCTAACTTATATGATAAAATAAGACTAGAAAAAGGAGAAGAACATGATCGATGTAGAAGAAATTCTGAGCAAGATGAATCCCAATCAGAAGATTAATTATGACCGTGTTATGCAAAAAATGGTTCAAGTTTGGGAGAAAAATGAGCAACGTCCCACTATTCTCATGCATGTTTGCTGTGCTCCTTGTAGTACCTACACCCTAGAATACCTGACCAAATACGCGGATGTGACCATCTATTTTGCCAATTCCAATATCCATCCCAAGGCAGAATACCACAAGCGAGCTTACGTCACCAAGAAATTTGTTAATGATTTCAATGAGCGAACAGGAAATACGGTCCAGTATATAGAAGCGCCTTATGAACCCAATGAATACCGGAAGTTAGTCAGAGGACTGGAAGAAGAACCCGAAGGTGGCGATCGTTGCAAGGTTTGTTTTGATTACCGTTTGGATAAAACAGCACAGGTAGCTATGGACTTGGGCTTTGACTACTTTGGTTCAGCTTTGACCATCAGTCCCCATAAGAACTCTCAAACCATCAACAGCATCGGAATCGATGTGCAAAAGATTTACACCACCCACTATCTTCCAAGTGATTTCAAGAAAAATCAAGGCTACAAGCGCTCGGTGGAGATGTGCGAGGAGTATGATATCTATCGTCAATGTTATTGTGGATGCGTCTATGCAGCTCAAGCCCAGAACATTGACCTTGTTCAGATTAAGAAGGATGCCACGGCTTTCTTGTTGGATAAGGATGTTGAAAAAGACTATTCTCATATAAAGTTTACTGTCACTAAATTAGATATATAGCAATTAACCCAGCTTCCAGGCTGGGTTTTTCAAATAAAAAACCAGGGCTCTCACCCCAGTTTGACAACTTTACCGATTCTTTAGTTCTATGTAGCGTTTGTACCAAATGTTGACATAGGCCTCTGAGAAAGGACCGCGTCCCTTGTTGATCCAATCAACAAGGATTTTAACATGCTCTTTCAAAATATAGTCTAAATCATCAGAATACTTCATTTTGCGTTTATGGCGTTCATATTCTTCAACGTCCAAGAGACGCTTTTCACCATCAGTGAAAACCTTGACATCCAAATCATAATCAATGTATTTCAGGGCTTCCTCATCTAGATAGTAGGGGCTGGCCATATTGCAATAGTAGGAAATCCCATTATCACGAATCATGGCAATGATATTAAACCAATATTTTTTGTGAAAGTAAACAATAGCCGGTTCTCGAGTCACCCAACGACGACCGTCACTTTCGGTAACAAGTGTGTGGTCGTTGACGCCAATAATAGCGTTCTCTGTTGTTTTTAGTACCATGGTGTCCCGCCAAGTACGGTGAAGACTCCCATCATGCTTATAACTTTGAATTGTAATAAAGTCGCCTTCTTTTGGAAGTTTCATAACTAACCAACTTTCTACAATTTATAAGTTTATCGTCTACTATTATATCATAAATTGGTCTAATCTTTTTGAATTTTACATGGAAATGTTAAAGATAATCTCTGAGAGCGCTTGCTATATCCGAAAAATCATAGCCTTTTCGAGCTAAAACTTGAGTTAAACGTTGCTTTAGTTCGTAACCTTCATATTTACGAGCATATTTAGCATATTGTTTATCCAGTTCTTTAAAAATGAGCTCTTGAGTCGTTTCTTGGTCTACTTGACTATCCAAGTCATCAAAAGCATTTTTAGCATCAGAATAGGAGAAGCCTTTGTTCGTCAAGTTTTGAATAATCTTATCCTGCAAGGCACGAGCGGGAAGCTTTCCCATGTATTTTTTAAGAAGTTTCTCCGCCACACGTTGAGCAACCTCTGAAAAATCAAAATCCTTTAAAATCTCTTCAATCGTTGATTTGGCAATCCCTTTTTGAGACAGTTTTTGAGCTAGCACATAGGGTCCCTTATCTCCAGAAAGTTGATTTGCGTTGATGATAGAGTAGGCATACTGACGATCATTAATCCAGTTATCTTCTTTAAGATTAGCGATAACTTGACTAGTGATTTTTTCATCAAGATCATACTTTTTCAGATACTCACGAACTTCCTTTTCGGTTCGAGCTTTAAATGATAGATGGTAGAGGGCGAGATTTTTACCATAAGAGAACTGGGCAAAGTCCTGAATCTCGGTAAGTTCCTCTTTACTAATGACCTTATCTCGAGATAACATAAAACGGACAATGGTATCTTCCGTGATATAAGAGGTTTGCTGTCCATCTAACTCCATCAAGTAGAGATGTTTTTTCTTTTCAAGTTTTGTGATTTTCATAGTTCTATTATACCCTAAAATGTGATAAGATAGGGGTATGAATCTGAAAGTCAAACAAAAAATACCTTTAAAAATCAAGCGGATGGGCATCAATGGTGAGGGAATCGGTTTCTATCAGAAAACCCTCGTTTTTGTACCTGGAGCCCTCAAAGGAGAAGACATCTATTGTCAAATTACTTCTATTAAACGCAACTTTGTTGAAGCAAAATTACTAAAGGTTAATAAGAAGTCTAAATTTCGAGTCGTACCGGCTTGTACGATTTATAATGAATGTGGTGGTTGCCAAATCATGCACCTCCACTACGATAAACAGTTAGAGTTCAAAACGGATCTGCTCCATCAAGCCCTGAAAAAATTTGCTCCTGCAGGATATGAAAACTATGAAATCCGTCCAACTATCGGAATGCAGGAACCAAAGTACTACCGTGCTAAGCTACAATTCCAGACTAGGAAATTTAAAAATCAGGTCAAGGCAGGTTTGTATGCGCAAAACTCTCATTACCTCGTAGAGTTGAAAGACTGTTTGGTGCAAGATAAGGAAACCCAAGTAATAGCGAATCGCCTAGCTGAACTTCTTACTTACCACCAAATTCCAATTACAGATGAGAGAAAAACGCTCGGCGTTCGCACCATCATGGTACGTCGAGCAAGAAAAACAGGACAAGTCCAGATTATCATTGTCACAAATCGTCAGCTTAATTTAACCCAGCTAGTAAAAGACTTAGTTAAAGATTTTCCAGAAGTCGTCACAGTTGCAGTCAATACAAATACAGCGAAAACAAGTGAAATCTATGGTGAAAAGACGGAAATTATCTGGGGTCAAGAGAGTATTCAAGAAGGAGTACTGGACTATGAGTTTTCTCTCTCGCCCCGAGCTTTCTATCAGCTTAATCCTGAGCAGACAGAAATTCTCTATAGTGAAGCAGTCAAGGCTCTGGATGTCAGCAAAGAAGACCATCTGATTGATGCCTATTGTGGTGTTGGTACGATTGGATTTGCCTTCGCAAATAAGGTCAAGAGTCTCAGAGGAATGGATATTATTCCAGAAGCCATTGAAGATGCCAAGCGAAATGCTCAAAAAATGGGATTTGATAATACCCATTACGAAGCGGGGACAGCAGAAGAGATTATTCCACGCTGGTATAAAGAAGGCTACCGAGCGGATGCCCTGATAGTCGACCCTCCTCGTACAGGCTTAGATGATAAGCTATTGGATACTATTCTGACCTATGTTCCAGAAAAAATGGTCTATGTATCCTGCAATGTTTCAACCTTGGCTCGAGATTTAGTTAAACTAGTAAAAGTCTATGACCTCCAGTATATCCAGTCGGTCGATATGTTTCCCCACACTGCACGGACAGAAGCAGTGGTTAAATTAGTGAAGAAAAGAAAAAATTAACTTCACTGAAAAAAGTCCTTGACAAAGGTAAAAAAGTAGGTATAATAGAAAGAGTTGAAAAGCTCAAGGTCCGTTGGTCAAGGGGTTAAGACACCGCCTTTTCACGGCGGTAACACGGGTTCGAATCCCGTACGGACTATGGTGTATTGTGGCTAAAAAAAC
>NZ_RJNY01000029.1:0-16280 GCF_003942795.1 Streptococcus mitis | reverse complement strand
GCGATGATTTCTTTATGTGTTCCAGCATCCAGATAATCCAAGATTATGATGTTCTTGTCTTTAATTCCGAGTAAGTTTGTGATAAAATTTAATTGTTCCATAAGATTCTTTCTAATGATGGTTTGGTCACTTTTCATTATAGGTCTTATGGGACTTTTTTTCTACAGCAAAATAGGCTCCATAAGACCTATGGTGGTTTTACCCACTACAGAAATTATAGAGCCTTTATTATGATAGCGTTATTTACGGCTACTGAGACTTATTTTTTCAATGAAGCCTGGATGACTGGTCGCTATATTATGGCAGCCTTTTGGGCCATTCTACTCTTTCGAAATTTTAGGTTAAGTTACGTGATGGGGAAAATTGTAGACACCATTGATCAGCACCTAAATCGCAAGGACTAGCTCCAAGCTTCTAGACAAAATCAAAGCCTTTTAGGCTTTTTTTTGTTATACTAGTAGAGTATATTTATGGACCTTTTTTTGTATTTTAAGAGAAATGTAAGTGATTTCTCAAAGGATGAAGGAAATAGGCCTGGAAAAGAAAGGAATTATCATGTCAGTATTAGAGATCAAAGATCTTCACGTTGAGATTGAAGGAAAAGAAATTTTGAAAGGAGTCAATCTGACTCTGAAAACAGGAGAAATCGCCGCTATCATGGGACCAAATGGTACTGGTAAATCAACTCTTTCTGCCGCTATCATGGGAAATCCAAACTATGAAGTTACCAAAGGGGAGGTCTTGTTTGATGGCGTAAACATCCTTGAGTTGGAAGTGGACGAACGCGCGCGTATGGGACTTTTCCTTGCTATGCAATACCCATCAGAAATTCCTGGAATTACTAACGCTGAGTTTCTTCGTGCAGCCATGAATGCTGGTAAAGAAGATGACGAGAAGATTTCAATCCGTGAGTTCATCACTAAACTAGACGAGAAAATGGAATTGCTCAACATGAAAGAAGAAATGGCAGAGCGCTACCTCAACGAAGGTTTCTCTGGTGGAGAGAAAAAACGCAATGAAATTCTTCAGCTTTTGATGTTGGAACCAACTTTTGCCCTTTTGGATGAGATTGACTCTGGTCTTGATATCGATGCTCTTAAAGTTGTGTCTAAAGGTGTCAATGCTATGCGTGGCGAAGGCTTTGGTGCTATGATCATTACTCACTACCAACGTCTTTTGAACTATATCACGCCAGATGTGGTACACGTGATGATGGAAGGTCGTGTTGTCCTTTCTGGTGGTCCAGAATTGGCTGCGCGTTTGGAGCGTGAAGGATACGCAAAACTAGCTGAAGAACTTGGCTACGACTACAA
The DNA here is from genome assembly GCF_003942795.1 of Streptococcus mitis. GTDB lineage: Bacteria > Bacillota > Bacilli > Lactobacillales > Streptococcaceae > Streptococcus > Streptococcus mitis_BJ. Next base: position 14,967 of record NZ_RJNY01000029.1, on the reverse strand, counting down.
GGAAGAATTGTAATTCCCTCGTATCTTTTAGGAGAAGTAAATGACTAAAGAAACTATTAAACTTTTTTCAGAAATGCACGCTGAACCAAGCTGGTTGGCTGACCTCCGTCAAAAAGCTTTTGATAAGATTGAGAGTTTAGAATTACCAGTTATTGAGCGTGTGAAATTCCATCGTTGGAATCTAGGTGATGGAACGATTACAGAAAGTGAGCCATCAGCAAATGTTCCAGATTTCACATCTCTAGATAATCACTTGAAGTTGGTGCAAGTAGGAACTCAAACTGTTTTTGAGCAAACTCCAGTTGAGTTAGCTGAACAGGGTGTTATCTTCACAGATTTCCATTCAGCTTTAGAAGAAATTCCAGAGCTGATCGAAGAATTCTTCATGTCATCTGTTAAGCATGACGATGACAAGTTAGCAGCCTACCATACAGCTTATTTCAATAGTGGTGCTGTTCTCTACATTCCTGATAACGTGGAAATTGCTGAACCAATCGAAGGAATTTTCTATCAAGACAGTGATAGCGATGTGCCGTTTAACAAGCATATTATGATTATCGCTGGTAAAAATTCTAAGATTAGTTATCTGGAACGTTTAGAGTCACGCGGTGAAGGAAGTGCCAAAGCAACTGCCAATATCACAGTAGAAGTAATTGCGCGTTCTGGAGCTCAAGTGAAGTTTGCTGCGATCGATCGTCTAGGTGAAAACGTCACTGCTTACATTAGCCGTCGTGGTAAACTAGGCAACGATGCCAGCATTGACTGGGCAATTGGTGTCATGAACGAAGGAAACGTCGTTGCGGACTTTGATAGTGACTTGATTGGGAATGGTAGCCATGCTGACCTTAAAGCCGTAGCTCTTTCAAGTGGTCGTCAGATACAAGGGATTGATACGCGAGTGACTAACTACGGATGCAATTCTATCGGAAATATCCTCCAACATGGGGTTATCCTTGAAAAAGCAACTTTGACCTTCAATGGTATCGGTCACATCATCAAGGGCGCTAAGGGAGCGGATGCGCAACAAGAAAGCCGTGTTCTCATGCTTTCAGACCAGGCTCGTTCAGATGCTAACCCAATTCTTTTGATTGACGAAAATGACGTTACTGCAGGACACGCGGCCTCTATCGGTCAGGTGGATCCAGAAGATATGTACTATCTCATGAGCCGTGGCTTGGATAAAGCAACTGCAGAACGTTTGGTTGTCCGCGGTTTCCTTGGATCTGTAATCGTTGAGATTCCAGTCAAGGAAGTTCGTGACGAAATGATTGCAACTATCGAAGAAAAATTGTCAAAACGCTAAGGGGAAGCCTATGTTAGATGTAGAAGCGATTCGCAAGGATTTTCCAATTTTGGACCAGATTGTCAACGATGAACCTCTGGTCTATCTGGACAATGCTGCGACGACACAAAAACCACTAGCAGTTCTTGAAACGATTAACCGCTACTATAAGCAGGACAATGCCAATGTTCACCGTGGGGTTCATACCTTGGCGGAGCGTGCGACAGCTTCCTATGAAGCCACTCGTGAAACCATTCGTAAGTTTATCAATGCAGACTCTACAAAGGAAATACTCTTTACTAGAGGAACGACGACCAGTCTTAACTGGGTAGCACGCTTTGCTGAGGAAGTTTTGACTGAGGGAGACCAAGTCTTGATTTCTATCATGGAACACCATTCCAATATCATTCCATGGCAGGAAGCTTGTCGTAAGACTGGAGCAGAGCTTGTCTATGTTTATCTCAAGGACGGAGCTCTGGATATGGAGGATTTGCGAGCTAAATTGACGGGCAAGGTCAAGTTCGTTTCTCTAGCTCACGCCTCCAATGTTCTTGGTGTGGTCAATCCGATCAAAGAAATCACTCAAATGGCACATAAAGTTGGGGCAATCATGGTAGTGGATGGTGCTCAATCTACACCTCATATGAAGATTGATGTTCAGAATTTGGATGTGGACTTCTTCGCCTTTTCGGGTCACAAGATGGCTGGTCCGACTGGTATCGGTGTTCTTTATGGCAAGGAAAAATATCTCAATCAAATGTCTCCAGTAGAATTTGGCGGCGAGATGATTGATTTTGTCTACGAGCAATCTGCTAGTTGGAAGGAATTGCCATGGAAATTTGAGGCTGGAACGCCAAATATGGCGGGTGCAATCGGACTTGCTGCTGCAGTAGATTATCTTGAAAAGATTGGTATGGATGCCATTGAAGCTCATGAACAGGAATTGATTGCGTACGTCTATCCAAAACTGCAGGCAATTGAGGGATTGACCATTTACGGTTCGCAGGACTTGGCTCAACGTTCAGGTGTTATTGCCTTTAACCTAGGCGATCTTCATCCTCACGACCTTGCGACAGCTTTGGATTATGAAGGAGTGGCTGTTCGTGCGGGTCACCACTGTGCGCAACCCTTGCTCCAGTATTTGGATGTACCAGCAACAGCTCGTGCAAGTTTCTATATCTACAATACTAAGGCAGATTGTGACAAACTAGTCGATGCCCTACAAAAGACAAAGGAGTTTTTCAATGGCACTTTCTAAACTAGATAGCCTTTATATGGCAGTGGTAGCGGACCATTCGAAAAATCCCCATCACCAAGGGAAGTTGGATGATGCTGAGCAAATCAGTCTCAATAATCCAACCTGTGGGGATGTCATCAACCTCTCTGTCAAGTTTGATGCAGAGGACCGTTTGGAAGAGATTGCTTTTCTAAACTCGGGTTGTACCATCTCAACTGCCTCTGCTAGTATGATGACAGATGCCGTTTTAGGAAAAACCAAGCAAGAAATTTTAGAACTTGCAACCATCTTTTCTGAAATGGTTCAAGGTCAAAAGGATGACCGTCAAGACCAACTAGGTGATGCAGCTTTCTTATCAGGTGTTGCCAAATTCCCTCAACGAATCAAGTGTGCAACTCTAGCTTGGAATGCACTTAAGAAAACAATTGAAGATCAAGAAAAACAGTAAGACAAGTTTCTTTTGTCTTATGGATCAGTAGAAATGAAGAATGAAAGAAAGGATATTATGGCTGAAGAAAGAGTAGAACCAAAACCAATTGATCTTGGTGAATATAAATTTGGTTTCCATGATGATGTAGAGCCTGTCCTATCGACAGGAAAAGGACTCAACGAAGGTGTTATTCGTGAATTATCTGCTGCCAAGGGTGAGCCAGAGTGGATGTTAGAATTCCGTTTGAAGTCTTATGAAACCTTCAAAAAAATGCCTATGCAAACCTGGGGAGCAGACTTGTCAGAGATTGACTTTGATGACTTGATCTATTACCAAAAACCATCTGATAAACCAGCCCGTTCTTGGGATGAAGTTCCTGAAAAGATCAAAGAAACCTTTGAACGTATCGGGATTCCAGAAGCTGAACGTGCTTATCTAGCAGGTGCTTCTGCCCAGTACGAGTCAGAAGTGGTTTACCACAACATGAAAGAAGAGTTCCAGAAATTAGGTATTATCTTTACAGATACAGATTCTGCCCTCAAGGAATACCCAGACTTGTTTAAACAATACTTTGCGAAGTTGGTACCGCCGACTGATAACAAGTTGGCAGCCCTCAACTCAGCAGTATGGTCAGGTGGAACCTTTATCTACGTACCAAAAGGTGTCAAGGTAGATATTCCACTTCAAACCTACTTCCGTATCAACAACGAAAATACAGGTCAGTTCGAACGTACCTTGATTATTGTTGATGAAGGAGCAAGCGTCCACTACGTAGAAGGATGTACAGCACCAACTTATTCAAGCAATAGCTTGCACGCTGCCATTGTAGAAATTTTTGCTTTAGACGGAGCTTATATGCGTTATACAACCATCCAAAACTGGTCTGATAATGTCTATAACTTGGTAACAAAACGTGCCAAAGCTTTGAAAGATGCGACTGTTGAGTGGATTGATGGTAACTTGGGTGCCAAAACAACCATGAAATACCCATCTGTTTACCTAGATGGAGAAGGGGCCCGTGGTACCATGCTTTCGATCGCCTTTGCCAATGCTGGTCAACACCAAGATACGGGTGCCAAGATGATTCACAACGCTCCACATACAAGCTCATCTATCGTGTCTAAATCCATCGCTAAAGGCGGAGGAAAGGTGGACTATCGTGGACAAGTAACCTTTAACAAGAACTCTAAGAAATCTGTTTCTCACATCGAGTGTGATACCATTATCATGGATGACTTATCAGCATCAGATACCATTCCGTTTAATGAAATTCACAACTCGCAAGTTGCATTGGAACACGAAGCCAAGGTATCTAAGATTTCAGAGGAACAACTCTATTACCTCATGAGCCGTGGTTTGTCAGAATCTGAGGCAACTGAGATGATTGTCATGGGATTTGTCGAACCCTTCACCAAAGAACTTCCAATGGAATATGCAGTTGAGCTGAACCGCTTGATTAGCTATGAAATGGAAGGTTCAGTCGGATAAGAATATGCAAAATCTGAACAGGAACTCTTCCTGTTCAGATTTTTTTCAAAAAGGACCTAATAAATATTCACAAAAATGCTTTTATATGGTAAAATAAAACAATTACATTTAGTGGAGATGAAGTATGAATATTTTTAGAACCAAGGATGTCAGTCTGAGACAGGCAGAGATGCGTCGCCATTTGAAATTGTGGGATTTGATTCTATTGGGAATCGGTGCCATGGTAGGAACTGGGATTTTTACCATTACAGGAACTGCAGCAGCAACACTTGCCGGTCCATCACTAGTGGTTTCCATCGTGATTTCTGCCCTGTGTGTTTCTCTATCAGCTCTCTTTTTTGCAGAATTTGCCTCTCGTGTACCTGCAACTGGGGGTGCTTATAGTTATCTCTATGCGATTTTGGGAGAATTGCCAGCCTGGATTGCTGGCTGGTTGACCATCATGGAATTCATGACGGCTGTTTCAGGTGTGGCGTCTGGCTGGGCAGCTTACTTTAAGGGCTTACTCAGTGATTATGGTATTTCCATGCCCCAAGCCTTGAATGGAACCTTTAATCCTGAACAGGGAACCTATATCGATCTTCTACCTATTCTAGTACTTACCTTGGTAACGGGATTGGTTTTATTAAATTCCAAGGCAGCCTTACGCTTTAATTCGCTTCTAGTAATCTTGAAATTTTCTGCTCTAGCCTTATTTATCCTAGTTGGTATTTGGTACATCAAGCCTGAAAATTGGTCGAATTTTGCTCCTTTTGGCTTTGGCCAGATTTATGGAGGAAGCACTGGGATTATGGCAGGTGCATCTTTGATGTTCTTTGGATTTCTCGGATTTGAGTCTATTTCCATGGCAGTTGATGAAATCCAAAGCCCGCAAAAAAATATTCCTCGCGGAATTGTCCTTTCTCTGACAATCGTCACTATTCTCTATGCTTTGGTGACCTTAGTATTGACAGGGATTGTTCACTATAGTAAGCTCAATGTGGACGATGCAGTAGCATTTTCATTACGGAGTATTGGTATCGGTTGGGCAGCCAACTATGTTTCGCTTGTAGCCATTCTCACCCTGATAACGGTATGTATTTCCATGACTTATGCTTTGTCTCGAATGATTTATAGCTTAGCACGTGATGGACTTTTACCTCAAAGTTTTAAACGATTAAGCAAGACTAGTCGCGTTCCTAAAAATGCGACTCTCTTAACAGGAGTTGCTTCAGCCCTTGCTGCCGGAGTGTTTCCTCTAGCCAGTATTGCAGCCTTCTTAAATATCTGTACCTTAGCTTATCTCATTTTACTAGCCTACGGAATAATAAAACTCAGAAAAGATAAGGGTATGCCCAAAAAAGGAGAGTTTAAAACTCCTTTGGTACCACTTTTGCCAATCCTTTCCATCCTTATCTGTGTTTCCTTTATGCTTCAATATAGTCTAGATACCTGGATTGCCTTTGGCATTGCTCTTGTAGTTGGTCTAGTCATTTACTTTACTTATGGGTTCCGCCATTCAACTCTCGCAGAAGAAAAATAAAAGCTGGGAAATCCCAGCTTTTTAATCTTTCACATAAGTAAAGCCTTCACCCAGAATTTCATGGGCCTCTGTGATGGTGATAAAGGCTTGAGGATCGACTTGGTGAATCATATCCTTCATTTTGACGATTTCGTTCCGACCGACGATACAGTAGATAATTTTTAAATCTTTCTTACTGTAATAACCTTGACCAGATATAAAGGTCACACCACGTCCAAGCTCCTCATTAATCTTATCAGCCAGTTGGTCAGGATATTGAGTAATAATCATAAATCCTTTACCAGCGTATCCCCCTTCGCCAATCAGGTCAATAACGCGAGCGATGATGAAGTCAAACAAGAGAGTATAGGTCACAAGACGGAGATCTTGGAAAATAAGCAGAATTAACATTAAAATGAAAAAGTCAATTCCAAAAAGCAATTTCCCAATCGAAAGATTGGTGTACTTGTTGAGGATACGGGCAACGATATCAGAACCACCAGTTGTTCCACCAGCATTAAAGATAATTCCTAAACCAACTCCCAGTAAAACCCCTGAGACTAAAGCAACGATGATGAGGTCACCTTGTAAATCAAACTGCAAGGGGATACGCTCAAAGATTGCGAGCCAAATAGAGAGAGAAATAGAACCCAGAAGGCTGGAGTAGAGGGTCTTGGAACCAAATATCTTCCAAGCCAAAATAAATAAAGGAATATTGATTAAGAGATTCATCAATGAGACAGGGATTTTAAAAAGATAGTAGGTAATCAAGGTGATACCTGTCGCCCCTCCCTCAAATAGATGATAAGGAACAACAAAGTAGGTGAGACCAAAGGCATAGATAGCTGCTCCAAATATAATCGTAATAATCGGTTGAACTTTTCGAATCATAGCTGTTCCTCGCTTTTCTATAGATAGATTATACCAAAAATTCAGTTTTTTTAATTGGCTTACTTATGATTTTTTATCATTTTTTTGATATAATAAGAGTGAAAAATCCCAATCTTATTGAGAAGAATAGAAAGATTGAACTTATGACACAAGTAAAAATTGTAACAGACTCTTCTGTTACTATCGAACCAGAAGTAGTTAAAGAATTAAATATCACTATTGTCCCCTTATCAGTTATGATTGATGGCGTACTCTACTCAGATGCTGATCTAAAAGAGGGGGAATTCCTTCATCTCATGCAACAAAGCAAGAATCTCCCTAAAACGAGTCAACCTCCAGTAGGAGTGTTTGCTGAAGTCTTTGAAGAGCTGGGAAAAGATGGCAGTCAGGTTGTTGCTATTCATATGTCTCATGCCTTGTCTGGAACGGTTGAAGCTGCTCGCCAAGGCGCAAGTCTCTCAAGTTCTGATGTGACTGTTATTGATAGTTCCTTTACAGATCAGGCTATGAAGTTTCAAGTTGTTGAAGCTGCAAAACTTGCTAAAGAGGGTAAAGATTTAGAAACTATTCTAGCACATATAGAAGAAGTGAAGAATCACACAGAGCTTTATATCGGTGTTTCGACTCTAGAAAACCTAGTGAAAGGTGGGCGTATTGGACGTGTGACGGGACTATTAAGCTCACTATTAAATATTCGTGTAGTGATGCAGATGAAAAACCACGAACTCCAACCAATCGTCAAAGGGCGTGGTGCGAAAACTTTCAAAAAATGGCTTGAAGAGTTAACGGTGGCCCTTACTCATAAATCTGTTGCAGAAATTGGAATTTCCTATGCTGGAACGAATGAATGGGCAAATGAGATGAAGAGTTTATTGCAAGCCTATGTTGAGAAACCAATCTCTGTACTGGAAACTGGCTCTATTATTCAAACTCATACTGGAGAGAATGCTTGGGCAATTCTAATCCGCTATAATTCCTAAAAAAATAGAGAAAAATGTCTGAAATGGCGCTTTTGACTTGACCTATGGGCAATTTTAGGATATGATTATATTTGTTAATCAGAAATTATTTGGAGGATTTGTTAACATGGCAAACAAACAAGATTTGATCGCTAAAGTGGCAGAAGCTACAGACTTGACTAAGAAAGATTCAGCAGCAGCAGTTGACGCTGTATTTGCAGCAGTAACTGAATACCTTGCAGCTGGTGAAAAAGTTCAATTAATTGGTTTTGGTAACTTTGAAGTTCGTGAACGCGCTGCACGTAAAGGTCGCAACCCACAAACTGGTAAAGAAATCGAAATCGCAGCTTCTAAAGTTCCAGCATTCAAAGCTGGTAAAGCTCTTAAAGACGCTGTTAAATAATGAATTTAGAAAAAGCCTATTGTATCAAGCTTTCTAGCTTGGTCAATAGGCTTTTTTTGTTGCTGTGGGGCATTTTGGGGCAAAGACGAATACTTTTTCATGATATCTACCACTGTTGATTTCATTTCTTTAGTTATATATAAATTTAGGTGTTTTTTCAATCGAGTATTTGATATGATATATAACTTCTGAGATAAGTAGTCTTTTGAAAAATAGGGTTTAAGCCTTTACAGTAAAAGAAAAAAGGTTCCCATGTTTGGGAACCTTCTTTTCATTAGTTTTTAGAAGCTGCTTGGAATTCAGGGTTTTTCCATGCTTCATCAATGATAGCTTGCAATTCTTTAGCAGATGCTTGCATTTTTTGAGTTTCAGCGTCGTTCAATGGGATGTTTACTGGACGAACGATACCGTGTGCACCAACAACAGCTGGTTGACCGATAAAGACGTTTTTAACACCGTATTGACCTTCTTGGAAGACTGAAAGTGGAAGTACTGCATTTTCGTCATCAAGGATTGCTTTTGTGATACGAGCAAGTGCTACTGCGATACCGTAGTATGTAGCTCCTTTTTTGTTAATGATTGTGTAAGCAGCGTCACGAACACCTTCGAACAATTCAATCAATTCAGCTTCTTGAACGTTTTGAGTATCTTTAAGGAATTCTTCAAGGTTTACACCAGCGATGTTAGCGTGTGACCAAACCGCAAATTCAGAATCTCCGTGTTCACCCATGATGTAGGCGTGAACGGAACGAGCATCAACATCCAATTTTTCAGCAAGTGCTTGACGGAAACGTGCTGAGTCAAGTGAAGTACCTGAACCGATAACACGTTCTTTAGGGAATCCAGAGAATTTCCAAGTTGAGTAAGTCAAAACGTCAACTGGGTTAGCTGCAACAAGGAAGATACCATCGAAACCTGATTCAACAACTTGTGTTACGATTGATTTGTTGATAGCCAAGTTTTTACCTACAAGGTCAAGACGAGTTTCACCTGGTTTTTGAGGAGCACCTGCAGTGATAACAACAAGATCAGCGTCTGCACAGTCAGAGTATTGAGCAGCGTAGATTTTTTTAGGTGAAGTGAAGGCAAGGGCGTGGCTAAGGTCAAGCGCATCACCAACAGCTTTTTCGTGTAATTGTGGAATTTCGATAATTCCAAGCTCTTGTGCAATTCCTTGGTTAACAAGTGCAAAAGCGTAAGATGAACCTACGGCACCGTCACCAACAAGGATCACTTTTTTGTGTTGTTTAGTTGAAGTCATTATCTAAACATCTCCTTCATTTTTTTTTAGGGGAATCCCCAGACACTTTCATTCTATCACTTTTAAAAAACTTTGTCACGAATATTCTATTCGGTTATCGATGTAAACGTTTTAGTGGTTTTCAAAGACTGAAATGAAGGACAAATTATGGTATAATATATCTAATTACTAATAGTGAAATGAGGCATTTATTAATGCAGGATAGAAATTTAGTGAATGTCAATCTGACAAAGGAGATGAAGACCAGCTTTATCGATTACGCTATGAGTGTTATCGTTGCGCGGGCTCTTCCTGATGTTCGAGATGGTTTAAAACCTGTTCACCGCCGTATTCTTTACGGAATGAATGAACTAGGTGTTACACCAGACAAACCTCATAAAAAATCAGCCCGTATTACAGGGGATGTTATGGGTAAATACCACCCACACGGGGATTCATCTATTTATGAAGCCATGGTTCGTATGGCTCAGTGGTGGAGCTACCGTTACATGCTTGTAGATGGACATGGAAACTTTGGTTCCATGGACGGGGATGGTGCCGCCGCACAGCGTTACACTGAGGCTCGTATGAGCAAGATTGCTCTTGAAATGCTTCGTGACATCAATAAAAACACAGTTGATTTCGTAGACAACTACGATGCCAATGAGCGTGAACCCTTGGTTTTGCCAGCTCGTTTTCCAAACCTTTTGGTCAATGGGGCAACTGGTATCGCTGTTGGGATGGCCACCAATATTCCACCTCACAACCTGGGCGAAACCATTGATGCGGTGAAGTTGGTTATGGATAATCCTGAAGTAACTACTAGGGACTTGATGGAAGTCTTGCCTGGTCCAGATTTTCCAACTGGTGCCCTTGTCATGGGGAAATCAGGAATTTATAAGGCTTATGAGACTGGTAAGGGTTCTATTGTTCTCCGTTCTCGAACAGAGATTGAGACGACTAAGACAGGGCGTGAGCGCATCGTGGTAACAGAATTTCCTTATATGGTCAATAAAACCAAGGTCCATGAGCATATCGTTCGTTTGGCGCAAGAAAAACGAATTGAGGGCATTACAGCTGTACGTGATGAATCCAACCGTGAAGGGGTTCGTTTCATTATCGAAGTGAAGCGTGATGCTTCTGCGAATGTCATCCTCAATAACCTCTTCAAGATGACGCAGATGCAAACTAACTTTGGTTTCAATATGCTTGCTATTCAAAATGGTGTACCAAAGATTTTGTCTCTTCGCCAAATTTTAGATGCTTATATTGAACACCAAAAAGAGGTAGTTGTTCGTCGTACCCGTTTTGACAAGGAAAAGGCAGAAGCACGTGCGCACATCTTAGAAGGTCTTTTAATCGCGTTAGATCATATCGACGAAGTGATTCGTATCATCCGTGCTAGTGAAACGGATGCCGAAGCACAAGCTGAGTTGATGAGCAAGTTCAAGCTTTCTGAACGTCAAAGTCAGGCTATCCTTGATATGCGTCTTCGCCGCTTGACAGGATTGGAACGCGATAAGATTCAGTCTGAATATGATGAATTGATTGCCTTGATTGCAGATTTGGCTGATATTCTTGCTAAACCAGAACGTGTGGCACAAATCATAAAAGATGAATTGGATGAAGTAAAACGTAAATTTGGTGACAAACGTCGTACCGAGTTAATGGTTGGAGAAGTCTTAACTCTTGAAGATGAAGACTTGATTGAGGAGTCAGATGTCTTAATCACTCTTTCTAACAAGGGCTATATCAAACGTTTGGACCAAGGCGAATTCACTGCTCAAAAACGTGGTGGTCGTGGAGTCCAAGGTACGGGAGTTAAGGATGATGACTTTGTGCGTGAGTTGGTTTCAACCAGCACCCATGATCATTTGCTCTTCTTTACCAATAAGGGCCGTGTATACCGACTAAAAGGTTATGAAATTCCTGAATACGGTCGCACAGCCAAGGGATTGCCGGTTGTCAATCTTTTGAAGCTGGATGAAGGGGAGAGCATACAGACCATCATTAATGTTAAATCTGAACGTAGTGATGACGCCTATCTTTTCTTCACAACCCGTCACGGTATCGTGAAGCGAACCAGTGTTAAAGAATTTGCTAATATCCGTCAAAATGGACTTAAGGCTTTGAATCTCAAGGATGAAGATGAACTGATTAACGTCTTGCTGACAGAAGAAGACACAGATATCATCATTGGTACCAAATTTGGTTATGCCGTTCGCTTTAATCAATCAGCCGTTCGTGGTATGAGCCGTATCGCGACAGGGGTTCGAGGAGTTAACCTTCGTGAAGGAGATACTGTAGTTGGTGCTAGTGTCATCACTGACCAGGACGAGGTCCTTATCATCACTGAAAAAGGTTATGGTAAACGTACTCTTGCAACTGAATATCCAACAAAAGGTCGTGGTGGTAAAGGGATGAAGACTGCCAATGTTGCTGAGAAGAATGGACCTCTTGCAGGTCTCCTCACTGTTAAAGGAGATGAAGACCTGATGATTATCACGGATACAGGTGTTATGATCCGTACAAACGTTGCCAATATTTCACAAACAGGACGCTCAACTATGGGAGTTAAGGTGATGCGTCTAGACCAGGATGCCAAGATTGTGACCTTTACAACGGTTGATGCGGCAGAAAAAGAAGAAGTTGGGACTGAAAACGAAACAGAAGGTAAAGCATAATGTCTCATAAAAAAACGAAAAGTAAGAAGAATAAGCGTAGGAATCTATTTCTCAATATTTTAGCGGTTTTCTTAATTCTTTTATCCTTAGCTTTGATTTTTAATTCAAAGATTCGAGATCTCTTTATGGTGTGGAACACCAATAAATACCAAGTCAATCAGGTTACTAAAGAAAATATAGATGAAAATCTCAAAACAGAAGGAAATTTTGATTTTGATTCGGTTAAATCTATTTCATCTGAAGCAGTTCTAGCCGCTCAGTGGGACGCTCAGAAGCTTCCTGTTATTGGAGGAATTGCTATTCCCGAAGTGGAGATTAACTTGCCAATTTTCAAAGGGTTGGATAATGTAAACTTGTTTTACGGAGCAGGAACCATGAAACCAGACCAAAAAATGGGAGAGGGCAACTATTCTCTAGCGAGTCACCATATCTTTACTGCTGAAAATGCCAGTCAAATGCTCTTCTCACCTTTAGTTAACGCTAAAGCGGGTATGAAAATTTACCTGACCGATAAGGATAAGGTTTATACTTATGAGATTACGGAAGTTAAACACGTTACTCCGGACCGAGTAGATGAAATCGAAGATCGTGATGGTATCAAAGAAATCACATTGGTGACCTGTGTGGACTATAATGCGACAGAGCGGATTATTGTTAAAGGTGATTTTAAAGAAGTTAAAGCTTATTCTGAAACACCTGATGATATCCTAAGCGCCTTTAATCAACCGTATAGACAACGTTATTAACCTCAAAAACCAGTGAATTGTATTTTTCACTGGTTTTTGTCAAATAGAAGCGTCAGTTAAAGGAGAATGATGCATGTTCGAATATTTTTTGTTTGGAATGAAAACGATGTGGGAAAGTCCTGTCTTTAGTTTTGCCTTTTACTTATTAGCCTCTATTTTTTTACTAATCTTTTGGCGACGTTTTATAATTGTCCGTCGTAGTGGTGGTGATTTTTTTGCCCCGTTTCACATTGCCAATGGGAGATTTTATATTCACAATGCTTTTGTATTTGTGAAGAGAATCATTCCGCTGAATAACATCAGAAGGATTGAAGTCAAATATATTCGAAGTGTCAAATTGAATGGGGCAAGGTATCATTTGTTTATCGAAAGAAAAGATGGAAAAGCTGTCAGTTTTTTCTTCGGACAATCAAAACAGAATGATCTCCTTGTGAAGAATCTAAAGAATGAAACTAAAAACTATCATATTAGAATTGTAATAGATGGATAAGTGTTTAGTTTAAGAAAGGAATGATCATGGATAAGCTACAAGAAGTCAGAGAAAATGAACAGTTAAGGACCTTACTGATGACTGAATGTGATATTTATTTTTATGACAAGATAAGTGAAGTTCAGTTTTCAGGGAACAATGAGGAATACTCTCTTGCCTGTAAGGCATTTGCTCAAGACGGTAGTGGGGGAGAATATGTTTTTCTCGAAGATAACAGCATAGGCTTTATCGGAAGTGAGGGCCAAGTGGGGAGAGTAGCAGAAAGTCTGGATGACTTACTGACATTCCTACTTCACGCAGGTTGTATTTCGGATTTTAGCTGTCGGTATCTTTATCAGAACACAGACTTATTGAAAGCATTTTGTAGGGGCTATGTGTCTAAAATACGAGAAAGCTATCAGGCTAAGCAGGAAAATTGGGATCTGGTACGAGGAAATGTGGCTCAAAAACTATCACTTGATTTCAATCCTAAAAAACTAGAAGAAGTAGCCATGACATTTTATCAAGCGGCGACAAGGAAGCCTGTCTTTTCCTGTAAGTATATAGACGGTGAAGAAGAATATACCTGTGATTCAGTCTTGTCGGACATTGTGGGCTTGTGGACGACAGAACTTGTAGGAATGAGTAGAGAAGAAATCGAAAGCTATAAAACTTGATAATGTATGATGCTTGTAAGATGATTATTCAACTTTAATGGTATCTTTTCAATGTGAAAGGAAACCGGTCAGTAGGTTGAAAGGTTTATCGTAAGTAACCGAAGGATGCCTGGCATAAGAGAGGATAGATAATGAGTCAGTTAAGAGAAAAGTCTTTCGTTACGCTCAAAGAAGACATAACAAGTAGTTCTCCATTTGACAAGGATCTTCCTATGATATTCTTGGGAGGAATTGCCAATATGGCTGGACACTGAATCTTCATAGGAAAATCGGGGAAAGTGTTATTTTGGATATCATATTTCACATTTTAGAGAACTAAGTGAAGATGAGATATAGGACTTTCGCAGTAGGAAAAATAGATGAGGAATTGAGAATGAATAATCAGATTGACTTGGCACTTCCGAACCTATACGCAGAATTCTTGAGTAGAATTGACAAGGCAGGAGAGTTGATAATAGAGAATACAGGCATCACCTTATACTCAAGACTAGATTTGCTAGAAAGAAACTCCACCTACCAAATAGAAGGGTGGGAACCTGATTTTTTCCTGATTGGGCAAGATGGGGATGTCGCTTTTTTTATAAAGAAAGATTCTGACGACACTATTTATATGAATAATTTGGGGGCATTAGGTTCACTGGAAATGAAACCCATATCTTTGAATATTTTCGAGTTTGTGAAACAAGCGAGTGAACATTATGATGATATCTTCTAATCATTGCAAGTGTTGTTATTTTATCGTACGCGTGTGTGGAAGACATTTTTATGAAATCATTTGAACATTTTGATTAATGTTACTAAATTTTTAGTAAATGATAATGATTTGGAGAGTGAACAATGAATTTTGNTGAGAGTTTACAGCAATACACTTATGAGCATGAAGGAGTGACCTTTGTTTGGGACGAAGAGCCTGATTGTGACTTTATAGATAAAGTCTGATTGTGACTGTATAGATAAAGT
>NZ_RJNY01000028.1:0-17222 GCF_003942795.1 Streptococcus mitis | reverse complement strand
GAACTGCTTTTTGAATTGTTAACAACAAAAATATGAGTCCAATTTTTAATATCCTATTTATTTAAAACATATAAAAATGACAACACTTAAAAAGAACGAATAAGAATTTTAAAATAACTATTTGAGTATTTTTCGTTTCTTACTTTTTCTAAGTGTAAATGATATAATATACCTATGGTTATTAAAAATTATTTTGCAAATTCAATTGAATCGTATATTCAAACTATTAGAGAGATTAATTCAGAGAATCCATCCCATAGACTATGGTATAGAGGGCAAAAGAATTCCGAATATGGGTTAATACCTGGAATTTGGCGTGAGGCTTATTCTGTTTTTAATTTGAGGAGAGAGAAAACCCCAATTCTTCAAACAAATTTTTACAATCCTGAAGGAGAGGTAGTTGTTATGCCATCTCAAAATGTTCTTCTTGAAAAATTTAAGAGTAAGGCAAAGACAGAAGATATTATAGGGCCGCAAAACGAAGTACAGTGGTTAGAACTAGCTCAACATTATGGTTTACCAACAAATTTATTAGATTGGTCTACAGACCCATTGGTTGCATTGTTTTTTGCTGTCTCTACAGTTGATTGTAAAAATAACAATCACACTTACTTAACTAAAAATCAAGTTATTTGTCGACAAGATGATGAAGATGAAGATGAGGATGAGATAATTCATGATCATGCTTCTGTATGGGTAATAAATCCGTTGGAAATAAACCGAATATTACTAAATGAACCTGGTTTAGAAGGAGTTTTTCAGAGTTTCAATCATAATGATATCGAGAGAATTAACCAAGAAATTTCTTTAAATTGTGGCACATTTTGTTTTGAGGGGTCTAAAATCAATCCTCGTATCACCAGACAATCAGGAAACTTCACACACTCAGGAACAAAACTCACACATCCTCTAGATTTTTTGTCAGCTACTCAATCAGAAATTATAAAAATTAATATACCTTATAATTGTATTTTCCAAATTATGAAAGACTTGAGTGCATTAGATATTACAAATCAATCTATATATTTTGGAAGTAATGAAAGAGATTTGACTGCAGGTGAAATTAAAGACGAAGTATATTTGGAGTTTATGGATTATCTGAATTCAATTATTGAGTAATTATTTTTCTTGCACCTCCTTTTGAATCTTTGCACCCCTAGAAAGGAAAACTTCAAATTGCCCTACAAATTTCTACTCTTCGANCTTGACCACACCTTGCTTGATTTTGATACTGCTGAGGATGTGGCTCTGACACAATTTCTAAAAGAAGAAGGAGTTGCGGACATTCAAGTCTATAAAGACTATTACGTTCCTATGAACAAGGCTCTCTGGAAGGACTTGGAACAAAAGAAAATCAGTAAACAAGAACTGGTTAACACGCGCTTTTCTCGTTTATTTGATCATTTTGGACTGAAGAAAGACGGTACGTTACTTGCTCAGCGATACCAATTTTATCTCGGTCAGCAGGGACAAACTCTTTCGGGCGCTCATGAACTCTTGGACAGTCTCATCGAGCGTGATTATGAGCTGTACGCTGCGACAAATGGAATCACTGCCATTCAGACGGGTCGTTTGGCTCAATCAGGTCTGGCTCCCTATTTCAACCAAGTCTTTATTTCCGAGCAGTTGCAAACTCAAAAGCCTGACGCACTATTCTATGAAAAAATTGGTCAGCAGATTACTGGCTTTGATAAAGAAAAGACCCTGATGATTGGAGATTCCCTAACAGCTGATATTCAAGGTGGCAATAATGCTGAGATTGATACTGTCTGGTACAATCCCTGTCATCTGGAAAACAAGACGCAAGCTCAGCCGACTTACGAAGTCCATTCCTACCAAGACTTACTAGATTGTTTGGATGCTATGTAGTACTTTTCCTAAGAGGTGATGATATGGAAACTAAAGTCATTGAAGAGATTGACAACTTACTAAACCTCATCGAGCAGTATCAGTTAAAAGGTGTGGTTGCTCAAGTAAATTCGTTAAAAGAGTTAAAGTATATCATAAGCAATCATATAGAGTTAAGTACTCGAGAGAAGATGAATATCCACTATTCACTCTTTCTCCCTAGGGGTGGTTTATCTGAACTCTACTATATGGACGCTAATTTTGAACGGATGAAGTCTGTAAATAATCAACTTTCCTATGCTATTGAAACAATCGAAAAGTTTTTAATGGCTGATTGATACTGTGAATACTAATGTCAAATAATAGGATCAATAACAGTATATATAAGAACTGTAAAAAGTGGTTTCAATAGCCACTTTTTGCTATAATAGAGGCAGTAAAAATGAAGGAGCAGGCTTTATGCAACACTCATCTTGGCATGCTTTGATTAAGGAGCAATTACCTGAGGGTTATTTCGGGAAAATCAATCAGTTTATGGATCAGGTCTATGCTCAGGGAACTGTTTATCCACCTAAGGAAAAGATTTTTCAGGCTCTATTGACTACACCGCTTGAAGAAGTTAAGGTGGTGATTTTAGGGCAAGACCCCTATCACGGGCCAGATCAGGCTCAGGGCTTGAGTTTTTCTGTTCCTGACTCTATCCCAGCTCCGCCATCCTTGCAAAATATCTTGAAAGAATTGTCAGATGACATCGGCGTTAAGAAATCCCATGATTTAACTGCTTGGGCTGAACAAGGAGTCTTACTTCTCAATGCTTGTTTGACCGTTCCTGCTGGGCAGGCCAATGGTCATGCTGGGCTAATATGGGAGCCTTTTACAGATGCTGTGATTCGGGTTGTCAATAATCTAGATAGGTCAGTGATTTTTATACTCTGGGGTGCTTATGCACGTAAGAAGAAGGTCTTGGTTACCAATCCACACCACTTGATTATCGAATCAGCCCATCCTAGTCCTTTATCTGTTTTCAGAGGATTTTGGGGTTCCAAGCCTTTTTCCAAGGCTAATGCATTTTTAAAAGAGACAGGACAAGTGCCAATCGATTGGCTTAGATAAGGAGAAAATATGCCTCAGTTAGCGACGATTTGCTACATTGATAACGGAAAAGAACTGCTCATGCTGCATCGCAATAAGAAGCCAAATGATGTCCATGAAGGCAAATGGATTGGTGTGGGTGGTAAGTTAGAGCGAGGGGAGACACCTCAAGAATGCGCTGCGCGTGAAATCCTCGAAGAGACAGGCCTGAAAGCCAAGCCAGTTCTAAAAGGCATTATCACTTTCCCTGAATTTACGCCAGATTTAGACTGGTACACCTATGTTTTTAAGGTGACAGAGTTTGAAGGTGAGTTGATTGACTGCAATGAGGGGACGCTAGAATGGGTTCCCTATGATGAAGTTTTGAGCAAGCCAACTTGGGAGGGTGACCACACCTTTGTTGAGTGGCTTTTAGAGGACAAACCCTTCTTTTCAGCTAAGTTTGTTTATGATGGGGATAAATTGTTGGATACTCAAGTTGATTTCTATGAATAAAGGAGAAAGCAGATGTTACTAATCAAAAATGGTCGTGTAATGGATCCCAAGTCTGGTTTGGATCAAGTGTGTGATGTTTTGGTCCAAGATGGGAAAATTGTCAAAATTGCCCCTGAAATTAAGGAAGAAGGAGCAGAACTGATTGATGCTACGGGTCTCGTGGTTGCGCCTGGACTAGTTGATATTCATGTTCATTTCCGTGAACCTGGTCAAACTCATAAAGAAGACATTCATACTGGTGCCCTAGCGGCTGCTGCAGGTGGTTTTACAACGGTTGTCATGATGGCTAATACCAATCCAACCATCTCAGACGTAGAGACTTTGCAAGAAGTTCTCCAGTCTGCTACCAAGGAAAAGATTAACGTCAGAACGGTTGCAACTATTACCAAGAACTTTAATGGTAAAGACTTGACTGACTTTAAGGCGCTTTTAGAAGCAGGTGCCGTTGGTTTCTCAGATGATGGTATTCCACTTGAAAGCAGTAAGGTTCTCAAAGAAGCCTTGGAAACTGCTAAAAAACTTGGCACCTTTGTTTGTCTACACGAGGAAGATCCCGGCTTGAACGGTATTCTAGGCTTTAACGAAAACATCGCTAAAGACCACTTCAAGATCTGTGGTGCGACAGGGGTAGCAGAATACGCTATGATTGCGCGTGATGTCATGATTGCCTATGCAACTAAGGCCCATGTTCACATCCAGCATTTATCTAAGGAAGAAAGTGTCAAAGTAGTAGAGTTTGCTCAAGGTTTGGGGGCCCAAGTCACAGCAGAAGTGGCACCACAACATTTTTCTAAGACAGAAACTCTTCTTTTAACTCAAGGTAGCAATGCCAAAATGAACCCTCCGCTTCGTTTGGAATCAGACCGTCGTGCCGTTATCGAAGGTCTCAAGTCAGGTGTTATCACAGTTATCGCGACAGACCACGCGCCTCACCATGCAGATGAGAAAAATGTAGAAGATATCACCAAAGTGCCATCTGGTATGACTGGTTTGGAAACCTCTCTTTCTCTTGGTTTGACTTATTTGGTGGAAGCTGGTGAACTAAGCTTGATGGAATTACTAGAAAAAATGACTGTCAATCCAGCCCAACTTTACAACTTTGAAGCAGGCTACTTGGCTGAAAATGGTCCAGCGGACATCACTATCTTTGATGACAAGGCTGATCGTACTGTTGGTCCAAACTTCGCTTCAAAATCAGCCAATTCTCCATTTATCGGGGAAACTTTAAAAGGGCAGGTCAAATATACTATCTGTAAGGGACAAATCGTCTATCAAAACTAGATGGGACTCTGCTCTATAAACTATAAGAATAGAGAGCGTATATGTACCCAACCCATCAATTTAAAGACAAGTTTGTTTTATTTCTTAAGATATTTTTCCCTATCCTGATCTATCAATTTGCCAATTATTCTGCCTCTTTTGTCGATACAACAATGACTGGGCAGTACAATACCATGGACTTGGCTGGTGTGTCTATGGCAACCAGTATCTGGAATCCTTTCTTTACTTTTTTAACAGGGATTGTTTCGGCCATGGTTCCCATTATAGGCCATCATCTAGGACGGGGCAAAAAGGAAGAAGTAGCATCTGATTTTTACCAATTTATCTACTTGGCTTTCGGACTGTCTTTGGTCTTGCTTGGAATGGTAGTATTCTTAGCGCCACCTGTCTTAAACAACATCGGACTAGAAGCTCAAGTGGCGGCAGTTGCAGTTTCTTATCTTTGGTACCTGTCTATCGGGATTATTCCCTTGTTGCTTTTTAGTGTCATTCGGTCATTGTTAGATTCTCTTGGTTTGACCAAACTATCTATGTATCTCATGCTCCTATTACTTCCGCTCAATAGTGGTTTTAACTATCTTTTGATTTATGGAGCCCTTGGTTTCCCTGAGCTTGGTGGCGCAGGAGCAGGGCTAGGAACTTCGCTAGCCTATTGGGTTTTATTGGGCATTTCCCTGCTTGTTTTGTTCAAACAGGAAAGGTTAAAAGCTCTACATCTTGAAAAACCTATTCCACTCAATATAGATAAAATCAAGGAAGGCGTTCGATTAGGTCTACCAATAGGAGAAACCGTATTTGCGGAAGTGGTCATTTTTTCAGTTGTTGGTTTGATTATGGCTAAATTTTCGTCTTTGATTATTGCCAGTCACCAGTCAGCTATGAACTTTTCCAGCCTCATGTACGCTTTCCCCATGAGTATTTCCTCTGCTATGGCGATTGTTGTGTCTTACGAGGTGGGGGCTAAACGTTTTGAGGATGCAAAAATCTACGCTCGTCTGGGGAGAGTAACTGCCCTTATTTTTGCAGGTCTTACCCTGTCCTTTCTCTACATTTTTAGAGATCGTGTAGCAAGTCTATATGGAAATGACCCTCGGTTCATTGAAACAACTGCTGTATTTCTAACCTACAGTCTCTTTTTCCAGTTAGCTGATACCTTTGCGGCTCCGCTCCAGGGGATTCTAAGAGGCTATAAGGACACTATCGTTCCTTTCTATCTTGGCTTAATCGGATATTGGGGAGTAGCGATACCACTAGGATATCTACTAGATCAAGTAACTGACTTAGGGGCATTTGCCTACTGGATTGGGTTAATTGCCAGCTTGCTTGTTTCTGGTTGTTTATATCAATGGCGTTTGAAATCCATAATGAAAAGATTGAACTAATTTTTGGAAAATATCCCGAAAACTAACTTTGTGAAAAAATGATCTAACTAAAGAAAATCCCTGTTAAAACGGGGATTTATTTTTTTACCTTGTGAAATTTTATCGGTCATATACTTTGACAGTGCTTTCTAAAAACGGTAAAATAGTAAGGTAAGAAGAAAGTTAGAAAGGCAAGAAGATGTCAACTTTAGATAAAAATCTTTTGCTAGAAATGTTCCGTAAGATGGAAGAAATCCGTCGTATGGACTTAAAAATCGCTCAGTTAGTGAAAAAGGGAAAAGTCCCCGGTATGACTCACTTTTCTGTCGGGGAGGAAGCTGCTAACGTCGGAGCGATGCTGGCTCTCAATCCAGATGATCTGATTACCTCCAATCATCGTGGACACGGGCAAGCTATTGCTAAAGGGATTGACCTCAACGGAATGATGGCTGAAATCCTTGGGAAGTACACTGGAACCTGTAAAGGAAAAGGTGGTTCTATGCACATCGCCGACCTTGATGCGGGTAACCTCGGTGCCAATGGTATCGTTGGTGGTGGTATGGGAATCGCTGTTGGCGCAGCCCTCAGTCAGCAAATGCAACATACTGGTAAAATCGTCGTCTGCTTCTTTGGAGATGGTGCGACCAACGAAGGTGTTTTCCACGAAGCAGTGAACATGGCTTCTATCTGGAAGTTGCCAGTTATTTTCTACTGCATCAACAACGGTTATGGAATCTCTGCGGATATCAAGAAAATGACCAATGTGGAGCATATCCATCAACGTAGTGCGGCATATGGAATTCCTGGAATGTTTATCGAAGATGGAAACAATGTCGTCGATGTCTATGAAGGATTTAAGAAGGCTGTTGACCATGTTCGTGGTGGTAATGGCCCAGTCTTGATCGAGAGTGTAACTTATCGCTGGCTTGGTCACTCATCATCTGACCCTGGTAAATATCGTACCCGTGAAGAAGTGGAATTGTGGAAACAAAAAGACCCAATCGAAAACCTTCGCAAGTACCTCGTTGAAAATACTATTGCAAGTGCCGAAGAATTGGAAGAAATCCAAGCACAAGTCAAGGAGGCAGTAGAATCTTCAGTTAAATTTGCGGAAGAAAGTCCATTCCCGCCACTAGAATCAGCCTTTGAAGATATTTACGCAGACTAAGGAGAAAGAGATAAAATGGAAACAAAAACAATGTCGTTCCGTGACACCATTATCCTTGCTATGTCTGAGGAAATGCGTCGCGATGAAAATGTATTCTTGATGGGAGAAGATGTCGGTGTCTTCGGAGGAGACTTCGGTACTTCTGTTGGAATGCTCGAAGAATTTGGTCCAGAACGTATCCGTGACTGTCCGATTTCTGAAGCTGCCATCTCGGGAGCAGCAGCAGGAGCAGCCATGACAGGACTTCGTCCAATCGTTGATATGACCTTCATGGACTTCTCGGTTATTGCCATGGACAATATCGTCAACCAAGCTGCTAAAACACGTTATATGTTTGGTGGTAAAGGTCAGGTTCCAATGACTGTACGTTGTGCAGCTGGTAACGGAGTTGGTTCTGCGGCCCAGCACTCGCAATCTCTAGAGTCTTGGTTTACACACATCCCTGGTCTCAAGGTTGTAGCTCCAGGTACGCCTGCGGACATGAAAGGACTGCTCAAGTCTTCTATCCGTGATAACAACCCAGTTATCATTCTTGAATACAAGTCAGAATTTAACCAAAAAGGGGAAGTTCCAGTTGATCCAGACTACACAATCCCACTTGGGGTTGGGGAAATCAAACGCGAAGGTACAGATGTAACAGTCGTTACATATGGAAAAATGCTTCGCCGTGTGGTTCAAGCTGCTGAAGAATTAGCAGAAGAGGGAATTTCAGTTGAAATTGTGGACCCACGTACCCTTGTACCGCTTGATAAGGATATCATCATTAACTCAGTGAAGAAGACTGGTAAGGTTGTTCTGGTCAACGATGCCCACAAAACAAGTGGCTATATCGGAGAGATTTCAGCTATTATTTCAGAATCAGAAGCATTTGACTATCTAGATGCACCAATCCGCCGTTGCGCCGGAGAAGATGTGCCAATGCCTTACGCGCAAAACCTTGAAAATGCAATGATTCCAACAGTTGAAAGCATCAAAGATGCCATCCGTAAGACTTATAACAAAGAATAATACATAATATAAGTTATGTAAATAAAATAAAAAAGACGAGAAACTTTGTATCTTTTAGGTGCAAAACTCTTTTCGTCCTAAATATCTTAGTATAGAATTGGAGAGGTCATGGCTGATGACAAGCTAAGAGCGACTCCTGCGGCTAGAAAGTTAGCGAATGATCTAGGGATCAACCTCTACGATGTTTCTGGCTCAGGTACAAACGGTCGTGTCCACAAAGAAGACGTGGAAACTTATAAAGACACAAACGTGGTTCGCATTTCGCCACTTGCAAAACGAATTGCCCTCGAACATAACATTGCTTGGCAGGAAATCCAAGGAACGGGTCACCGTGGTAAAATCATGAAGAAGGACGTTTTGGCCTTACTTCCTGAAAATATCGAAAACGACACCATCAAGTCTCCTGCTCAGATTGAAAAAGTGGAAGAAGTTCCAGACAATATCACTCCTTATGGTGAGATTGAGCGTATTCCAATGACACCAATGCGTAAGGTTATCGCGCAACGTATGGTTGAATCTTACCTAACTGCGCCAACTTTCACACTCAACTACGATGTCGATATGTCAGAAATGTTGGCTCTTCGTAAGAAGGTTCTTGAGCCAATTATGGAAGCAACTGGTAAGAAGACTACTGTAACAGACCTTCTTTCACTCGCTGTTGTAAAAACATTGATGAAACACCCTTACATCAACGCTTCATTGACAGAAGACGGCAAGACCATTATCACTCACAACTATGTCAACCTTGCGATGGCGGTTGGGATGGATAACGGATTGATGACACCAGTTGTCTATAATGCTGAAAAAATGAGCTTGTCAGAGTTGGTTGTAGCCTTTAAGGATGTAATTGGTCGTACCTTGGATGGTAAATTGGCTCCAAGCGAACTGCAAAATTCCACCTTCACAATTAGTAACTTGGGAATGTTTGGTGTTCAGTCCTTTGGTCCGATTATTAACCAACCCAACTCAGCAATCCTCGGGGTGAGCTCAACAGTAGAGAAACCTGTAGTTGTCAATGGTGAGATTGTTATTCGTCCTATCATGAGCCTAGGATTAACCATTGACCACCGTGTCGTAGATGGTATGGCTGGTGCTAAGTTTATGAAAGACTTGAAAGCCTTAATTGAGAACCCAATCTCAATGTTGGTTTAAGTTAGCTATTGTTATTTTAGAGTTTTAGATAAAGGAAGTAAGACATGGCCTTAGAAGTAATTATGCCAAAAGCCGGCGTGGATATGACAGAAGGACAAATCGTCCAATGGAATAAAAAAGTCGGAGAATTTGTAAAAGAAGGAGAAATCCTTTTGGAAATCATGACTGATAAAGTCAGCATGGAATTGGAAGCCGAAGAAGATGGATACTTGATTGCCATCCTCAAAGGAGATGGTGAAACAGTTCCAGTAACTGAAGTTATCGGTTACCTTGGAGAAGAAGGGGAAAACATTCCAACAGCTGGAGCAGCTGCGTCAGAATCAAAACCTGCACCTGCAGCTAGTGCCTCAAACGACGACGGCAAGAACGATGATGCCTTTGATATTGTTGTGATTGGTGGAGGTCCTGCTGGATATGTAGCAGCCATTAAAGCTGCCCAACTCGGTGGTAAGGTTGCCCTTGTTGAAAAATCAGAACTCGGTGGAACGTGCTTGAACCGTGGCTGTATCCCAACCAAGACCTACCTTCACAACGCTGAAATCATCGAAAACATCGGTCATGCAGCAAACCGTGGTATCGTCATCGAAAATCCAAACTTCACTGTAGATATGGACAAACTTTTAGAAACTAAATCTAAAGTTGTCAATACCTTGGTAGGTGGTGTTGCTGGTCTCCTTCGTAGCTACGGTGTTACTGTTCATAAGGGAATTGGTACAATCACTAAAGATAAGAATGTTTTGGTCAATGGTTCTGAATTGCTTGAAACTAAGAAAATCATCCTTGCTGGTGGTTCAAAAGTCAGCAAGATCAATGTCCCTGGTATGGAGTCATCACTTGTGATGACCAGTGACGACATTCTTGAAATGAACGAAGTACCAGAAAGCCTTGTGATCATAGGTGGTGGCGTTGTCGGTATTGAACTCGGTCAGGCCTTCATGACATTTGGTTCAAAAGTGACTGTTATCGAAATGATGGACCGTATCGTTCCAGCTATGGATGCGGAAGTTTCTAAAAATCTTCGCTTGATTTTGGAACGTAAAGGCATGACTATCTTGACAGGTACAAAATTGCAAGAAATCATCGAGGAAAATGGACAACTTCGTATCAAGGTTGAAGGAAAAGATGATATCATCGCAAGCAAAGCCCTTCTTTCAATCGGTCGTGTGCCAGACCTTGAAGGTATTGGCGATGTTGAGTTTGAATTGGATCGTGGACGCATCAAGGTCAATGAATACATGGAAACTTCTGTTCCAGGTATTTACGCACCAGGTGACATCAACGGTACTAAAATGTTGGCGCACGCGGCCTTCCGCATGGGTGAAGTTGCCGCTGAAAATGCCCTCAAAGGAAATCATGCTGTTGCCAAATTGAACTTGACTCCAGCAGCTATCTACACTCTTCCTGAAGTTGCTGCAGTAGGTCTAACAGAAGAACAAGCTCGTGAGAAATACGATGTAGCCATCGGTAAATTCAACTTTGCTGCCAACGGACGTGCTATTGCATCGGATGCTGCTCAAGGTTTCGTTAAAGTCATCGCTGATAAGAAATACGGAGAAATCCTTGGTGTTCACATCATCGGTCCTGCAGCTGCAGAATTGATCAACGAGGCATCAAGCATCATCGAAATGGAAATCACTGTTGAAGAAATGCTTAAGACCATCCATGGACATCCAACCTACTCTGAAGTGATGTACGAAGCATTTGCGGATGTTCTAGGAATGGCTATCCATTCACCTAAGAAAAATAAATAAGATTTTCAACTAAATTTTCTTAAAGTAGTACGGACGGCAGCGACCTCTATTAGAGTTCCATGCCTAAAAATTGATTCTCTTGTCTCAATTTTTCCGAGAAATGTAACGATAACACGTTACATTTCTTTTTACCACTTTAGAAAATTTGATTGCTATGAACAGAATTTAAAAACTAAATTTTTGGAAATACTATGAAATATATTATCAATCATTCAAATGACACTGCATTTAATATCGCCTTGGAAGAATACGCCTTTAAACACCTTTTGGATGAGGATCAAATCTTCCTACTTTGGATTAACAAACCATCTATCATTGTTGGACGTCACCAAAACACTATCGAAGAAATCAATCGTGATTATGTTCGAGAAAATGGTATTGAGGTAGTCCGCCGTATCAGTGGTGGTGGAGCTGTTTATCACGATCTGAACAACCTCAACTACACGATTATCTCAAAAGAAGATGAAAACAAGGCCTTTGACTTCAAGAGCTTCTCAACTCCAGTTATCAATACCTTGGCTCAACTAGGTGTTAAGGCTGAATTCACAGGCCGTAATGACCTTGAGATTGACGGTAAGAAATTCTGTGGAAATGCCCAAGCCTATATCAATGGACGTATCATGCACCACGGTTGCTTGCTCTTTGACGTTGATCTGTCAGTCCTTGCTAACGTACTCAAGGTTTCAAGGGACAAATTTGAGTCAAAAGGTGTGAAATCCGTCCGTGCTCGTGTGACCAATATTGTCAATGAATTACCAGAAAAAATCACAGTTGAAGAATTCCGTGATTTGCTACTGGAATACATGAAAAAAGAGTACCCAGAGATGACAGAATACGTTTTTTCTGAGCAAGAATTGGCTGAAATCAATCGCATCAAGGATACCAAGTTTGGTACATGGGACTGGAACTATGGTAAATCACCTGAGTTTAACGTCCGTCGTGGAACAAAATTCACTAGTGGCAAGGTTGAAGTTTTTGCTAACGTCATTGAATCAAAAATCCAAGATATCAAGATTTACGGAGACTTCTTTGGTATTGAAGACGTTGCAGCTGTAGAAGATGTCCTTCGTGGTGTTAAATACGAACGCGAAGACGTCCTCAAGGCACTAGAAACGATTGATATCACACGCTATTTTGCTGGTATCAGCCGTGAAGAAATCGCTGAAGCAGTAGTGGGGTAAGGAAAAAGAATTCATTTATGATGGATTCTTTTATTAGGGGTAAACTTAATAATCATGCTGATTAGATTATAAAAGTGATGAAAAATGAAAAGGAGTTATTCATTATGTTAGAAATTCCAGTAGAAAAACTTGATCTATTTGAACAGTTAGACCGTAATGTTGTTGCTTTTTATAGAAATACGGAAATTTCTCAAACTGAAAGTTTAAATATAAGCATCACACAAGAACATTATGATAAGAAATACAAAGAGCTTCAACCTTTAGGATACCAAGCTGTTCAAATACCTCTGGGAATGGCTTTAGATAATGTAATCCAGCAAGCCCATTTTCAAAATCTTATAATTGGCGGTCTTCTCCCCGATGAAATCAAAGTAAACAAAGGGGACTTAATGTCTTTGAAGGATATTGTTGATAGTTTTTGTATTATGTTTGCTGCAGCAAATAAGCGACTTGAAAATAGTAAGGCTTATGAATTTATGAAAGATAAGACAGTGTTCTTTATTGGTAAACTGTTAACTGACGATCTTAAAAATGGTGACGAAATTTCGTATATGGGAATCGAAAGAGAATCAGCTGATGGTACTTCTTATGAAGCAGTAAAATGTTTTCTAACTAAAGAGAGTGCTGAGCAGTACAATGATTCAAAAAAACCAGTAAGCCCAGCAAATCTAGCCTATCTGCAAGCCTTTTGGGGTAAACCAGTAATTATAGAGCCTCACCGTAACTACTGGATTGAGTTTAAATAAATAAAAAACGAAAGATAAAGGAGTTGGTCTTTCGTTTTTTAGCGATAGTTGATTTGCATAATTTATAATATGTAACAATCATAAACTATCTAAAGCATTCTTTTGTTCATCATCGACGATATGGGTATAGAGGTCAGTGACTTGTGTACTGGCGTGTCCTAGCTGATGGCTGACCAAAACTTGCGATTTAGTAGCATCATAGAGCCTAGTTGCCAGAGTATGGCGTAGTTTGTGGGGAGTTACACGGACTTTGAAGTCCTCAGAGTACTTAGCAACCATTTTTTCAACACTGGAAGCATCAATACGATTGGGAACACCTCGATAGAGTGTCAAAAAGAGAGCTGTATCCGTCTTTTCCGTCTTATAACGTTGATTTCGAATGGCTAGATAATTCTCTAGGTAAGGCTTAGCAAAAGCAGCGACATTGACAGAATCACGTTTTCCCCCCTTACGTGTGACATCAATAACCATCATATTGAGATTAAGATCTCTTAGATCTAGATTAACAGCTTCGGATAAGCGGACACCAGATGCTAGGAGAAGGGCAATAATAGCTAAATCACGTTCTTTATTTTTATTAAAGGAGGATAAGGCACGATTTGAGAGCTGTTGTGGGTACTCTTGGTCGATATAAGTCAGAAAACCTTCTGTTTCATCACCTAGAAAGAGCTTTTGCTTGATGTTTTCAGCTCTGGCAGCAAGTGTTTCTTTCTTTTTCTTGGTTGAAACTTTCTTCATTACATTACGATAGAAATAAGGCTCCCCTTGGTCGTTTTCAACTTCCTCGGTCAGATACTTGTAAAGACTAGAAAGTGCTGATAAGGTCCGATTGATGGTCGTCTGAGAGACACCTTGTTTGGTTGTATTGGCATTCAGCAATGGACGTTCACGTAGATAAAGGATAAAGGATTCCATGTCTTTTTTAGACATATTTTCCAAGACCGATAAAGGAATGTCAGATATTTTATCAGCATTTGAAATTCCAGATTCTAAAACCCAGCTGAAAAATCGATCGTATTCCTTTAAGTATTCGTACAAGGTCGTAAAACTGTAGGGAACAGCAAGCTTTGATTGGTAGTATTCCAGAACATACCAGGGCATAATTTGTTTTAGTTTGTCGATTCGTTCCAGTAAAATCTCACGTTTCATGTATTTTCTCCATAATTAAGTCTACTAGTAGTATAGCATAGGCTCATATATTTTTCAAGAAAATTATAGTTTTTCGGAAAGATGTAACAAGAAACTTAAAACAGAAATCTAACTTTACGCTAGTTATCCTGAACCCTTTATTAAATTTCATCATACTTGAGCAACATATTCGGAATCTTTTCTTCAAGACTCTTGCGTACTTTACCTTGAATTGCAGTGTCCATTTGGCTGTTTATGCTTGTAATGGTTGATTTGGTTTCTGTAGCAATTTTCTTAGCTGCCTTATTAAAGTTTTCTTTTAATTTATTTTTTGCTGTTATGGCTAACTTTGCTTCCGCAATGATTCTGTTTCGTTCCATCATTCGATACATTTGTTTCAGTGCATATTGGTATTCTTCGTCTGTGTAGTATTCATTCATTGGTGCTTGCATAATCTCTCCTTAGTTTGTGGAATTCTTCGTCTAATTCATTTCTTTTTTTGCGAAATTCCTTATCGCATTTTTCTCTCTCATCTTCGAGTTGAATTCTATGTTCTCGGTATACTTGATCTGAAAAGTGTCTCAGATTTTCTATTTCTGTAAAGTAGTCTCTAATATCATCAGCAGTTGAATCAAATTTTCTCAAGATTTGATACATTTTATCAACTTCTTCGGACATTAGTTTTTCTAAGTTTGCATTTCGTTCGTCTAGATCAAGGGCTTTGTTATCGAGTTTCTTCTTTTCTTGATAATATCGTTCTTCTAGAGTATACAGTTCTCTCTCTTTCTCTCTTATTTCCTCCCATTTTACATCTTTTCTTTCCATTGTCGAAACTCCTTGGCTAATTGCTTGTCTGTCGCTACTGTTTTTTCGATGACTTCCTGTAATTGTTTATCCATATTTTCAAATGCTTGGGCGGAAGCATTCATCTTAGTGGTTGTTTGATTTGTCTCTGTCTGAAACGTATCGATAAACTGTGCTTGAGTGATACCTTGGCTAGCAAAAAGGGCCTCAACCTCATAGGGAGCTAATGCTGTATGCTGTGTAGCTCGTAAAGTCGATTTTTGACCAAATTTCTTGTAATTCCTGATTGGCTTTTTGGGCTAAGGCGCTCACTTCATCAGCTCCCGTTCTTGCTGCTGTAGCCATTGATGATGATAGGATAGAACCCTGAGCTGCATCTAAGTATATTTCCTCAGAGCTACTAATGCCACCTGATGACCATTTTGATTTCAAGTCCTTGTAATGAGCCATTCCTCGGAGACTGTTGGCATACGCTCGATAAACACCGCTAATTAAAGGTTTTCCTCCTTTACCATCAACAACTTGACCTGTTACAGGATCAAACTCCCAGTCCTCAATTTTATGGCTAGATCCATCAAGCCAGTATATTGTATCAGGCATTTTTAAGAAGGACTTATTAAACCATTCAGGGTGATTGAAATCATTGATAACCACAACATTATCAGACTTTTTACGATAATCTATAAACATAGCTGGATTTTTATCAATAAATGCTTTTTCCTCGTTAGAAAGTGATAGATAAGTGAACCAGGCGTTATAAGTTGTAGTTGGAATATGATATTTAGCTCCTACCTTTAGCATATAAGACCCTTGTGAATAACCAGATAGTTGACTGACTTCATATCTAGGATCGTCCATAATTTCTTTTACAAATCGGTCTGCTACAAAATATTGAGGTGATAAGGATATTTCTCTTTCAATAATGGCAGTGGAAACATCAATCTTAGTAGGACTCTCTGGATCAGTTCCTGCAGCAATCACAGCTATACTTTTATAATCCGGTTGACCGTTTACTATAGGAGCTACCGCCAAACCATCAAAACCTGTTCCTTTGTGAGACTTAGTTGCAACGACGCGGAATTCTTGACCATCTGAGGTGGTTATTGTATTGGTTTCTTCAAAATCAGATGAAGAAGGATTCGGATTAGGAGCTTCTGTAACCAAAGGTTTATTATTTCTCTCAGCGTATTCAGAATTGACACTGTATACATTCTTCCCGTGGTTTAATTCATTAAGTTGTTTATCAGTATAATTAAATACCATTACTGCTCCCCTCTTTCTTTGTTAGAGTATGTAACCGTAACTGTATTAGTTGTTATTCCTTTTCTTAGGTTAAGAAAATCTCGCTGTCCATAAGTCATACGACCATTATAATTTTCTTTATCATCTAAGTCATGTGGAATTCCATAGAATATTTTTTCTCCATCTTCAAACAAAATATCAACCTTACAAGACCAGTCGCCAGGAGGGTTCGTATATGTTGGATTGGTAATTTCGATTTCTTCTATCCCTTGATAAGAATTCTTCAAGGCATTTACCAAACTAACTTCATATTCTCTATTTCGACGCTCTTCTTGGGATTTCCCTAACATGCTAAACATAAAAACACCTCCTGCTGTAATGAATGCAACTAACAAAACGATTAGTAGCCTTTTATGACTTTTTTTAATTCCAGAATTGTTCATTTGAGTTTTTCTCCTTTTTCTTACTATACTATAAGATTTGTCTATATTACACTATAATAAGAAAAAGTTGTTTCACATCTTTTCTTTCCATTGTCTGAACTCCTTGGCTAATTGCTTATCTGTTGCCACTGTTTTTTCGATGACTTCCTGTAATTGTTTATCTAACTGTTCAAATGCTTGGGCGGAAGCATTCATCTTAGTGGTTGTTTGATTTGTCTCTGTCTGAAACGTATCGATAAACTGTGCTTGAGTGATACCTTGGCTAGCAAAAAGGGCCTCAACCTCATAGGGAGCTAATGCTGTGTAGCTCGTAAAGTCGATTTTTGACCAAATTTCTTGTAATTCCTGATTGGCTTTTTTGGCTAAGGCGCTGACTTCATCAGATCCCGTTCTTGCTGCTGTAGCCATAGATGATGATAGGATAGAACCTTGAGCTGCATCTAAGTATATTTCCTCAGAGCTACTAATGCCACCTGATGACCATTTTGACTTCAAGTCCTTGTAATGAGCCATTCCTCGGAG